>JBOGYB010000103.1:0-6217 GCA_050696555.1 Solirubrobacteraceae bacterium
GTTGTAGGGGTTGCGGATACCCATCCCGCTGCCGATGGGCGCGCCCAGCGGCATTACCGCCGCGCACCCCACATCCACGAGCCGCCGCGCGAGCACGGGGTCGTCTGTCGTATAGGGAAGCACCACGAAGCCCTCATCCACGAGCTGCTCGGCCGCCTTCAATAGCTCGGGGGCGTCGGGTAGCAGGGTGTCCTCGTCCCCGATCACCTCCAGCTTCACCCAGTCGGTGGAGAACGCCTCGCGCGCGAGCTTGGCGGTGAGGACGGCATCGCGCGCGGTGAAGCACCCGGCGGTGTTGGGGAGCAGCTCCACCCCCTCCCGCTCGAGCACGTCCATGAGCGAACCCTGGGCGGTTGGATCGACACGACGCAACGCCACGGTCACCAACTCCGACCCACTAGCGCGGATCGCCTCGCCGAGCAGCGCCAACGAGGGAAAGCCCCCGGTGCCGAGCAGCAACCGCGAGTGAAGCGTACGGCCGGCGATCGTCAGCGTGTCGGTGTCGGTGTGCACCACAGCCACTCCCTCATCATCCTCCCTGCATCGCCGTGAGCACCTCCACGCGCGCGCCCTCGGGGATCGCGAACGTCTCCCAACCGGCGCGCGGCACCACCTCGCCGTTCACCGCCACCGCCACCCCCCGCGCGTCGGGCGCGAGGTCGAGCAGCTCGAGCGCATCCACCACCGTCTTCCCGGCGCCGTCGTCGCGGATATCTCCATTGAGGTAGATCATGAGGAGAGAATCGCATCGTGCTCCGCGACGTGAGCGGACCCCCTGAACCGAGTTGGATCGCACACGCACAACAGCTCGTCGTACCCCGCGCGATCACCCGCCAGCGCCGCCACCACGAGCTTGGCGGTGAGCGGCGCGAGCAGGATGCCGTTGCGGTGGTGGCCGGTCGCCCACACCAAACCATCAAGCGCCCCTCTGCCGATCAGCGGGGCGTTGTCGGGGGTACCCGGGCGATACCCCACACCCAGCTCCTCGATCCGCAGCTCACTCACACCGGGCACGAGCTCGTGGGCGTCGCGCAGCAGCTCGTATATCCCGCCGGCAGTCGCATCCGGCTCGAATCCACGCTCCTCCATGGTGGCCCCCAGCACATACTCCCCATCTCCACGGGGCACGAGGTAGCCGCCCTCGAACCGCACCACCCCCGCGAGCATCCCGGGGCCCGCGGGATCGCGCAAGCGCATGATCTGACCCTTCACCGGCCTCACAGGAGTCGCTGCGCACGCGGGCAGTCCCACAGCAGGAGCGCCACTCCACGCTCCCCCTGCCACAACCACCTCGCGCGCACTCACCGCTTCGCACGAAACATCCTCCCCCAAAAACAACCCCACCGCGCGGGTCCCGCCGGCGTCCAGCCCCACCCGTGCGGGAGTGTGCTCGCGAATCTCGACCCCCCCTTGCTCGCATGCTCGTAGCAACGCCTCCATCACCTTGCGGGGATCGACGCTGTGGTCGTCGGGGGCGTGCAGCGCGAGGCGCACGGTGGGAGCGAGCGCCGGCTCGTGCTCCCGCGCCTCGCTCGCGCGCAACCGCGCCGCGCGCAGGCCCAGTGACTGGCGGAAGGCAAGCTGGCGCTCGAGCTCCCGCGCCTCATCCTCGTCGCGCGCCACCACCAGCGTCCCCGTGTTGCGCAAACCCACGTCGATCCCGCTTGCACGCTCGAGATCCGCCGCAAAGTCAGACCACATGCTCGCTGAGCGCAAGCCGAGCTCGAGCACCCCCCGCCCCGCCTTACCGAACTCCACCTCCGCGACCGGCGCCAGCATCCCTGCCGCCACGTGCGTCGCGCCCTGCCCGATCTCCCCCCGCTCCAGTACCGCCACCGACATCCCCGCCGCGCGCGCCCTCCAGGCAACGGACAGCCCAATGATCCCCCCGCCGAGGATCGCCACGTCCACCGTCGTGCCTTTGCTTGTGCGCATAGCTTTGATGCTAGACGCCACCCCTCTCCCTGGCAGGCGCGCAGGCACCCACCGCAGTCACCCCGGGACTTGCGCCCACAGGTGTCAGACTGCGCGGATGGCCCACCTGCGGCCCGTACCCGATCCCACCGGCGAAGAGCGCCGCACGCGCCTTGCCGCCGCGCGCCTCTACCTTGTGTGCGACTGCATGCCCGGCGAACGCGACCTTTCCGAGTTCCTCGCCGCGGCCATCGCCGGGGGTGTAGATGTAGTGCAACTACGCGAGAAGAACCTCGAGGACGACTTCCTCGCCGAAGCCGCCTCCGTCGCGGCAGACGCTTGCGACGCCCACGGCGCGCTCTTCATCCTCAACGACCGCCCCGACATCGCCGCTGCCGTGCGCGCCGATGGGGTACATGTGGGCCAGGACGACCTCTCCGTCGCCGAGGCCCGCCGCATCGTCGGCCCCGACATGCTCATCGGGCTCTCCACGCACACTCCCTCGGAGATCGACGCAGCCGTCCCCGCCGCCCCCGACAAAACCCCCTATGTCGACTACATCGGTGTCGGCCCCGTCCACGCCACTCCCACGAAGCCCGGACGCCCCGCTGTCGGCACCGAGCTCGTCGCCTACGCCTCCGCCAACGCCCATGTCCCCTTCTTCGCCATCGGCGGCATCGAAAGCGAAAATATCGTCGAGGTGCTCAACGCCGGTGCCTCCCGCGTGTGCGTACTCCGCGCCATCTCTCACGCACGCGACCCCGAGCGGGCGGCGCTCACGCTGCGAGCGGCACTGGAGCTGCGTCCGCTACTGGAAGACAATGGCCGACCCTAGCGTCGCCCTGCGACCGCTCGACGAGCACGAGCGGCCAACCCCGTTGCTGGTGGCGGTAGTCGTCGCCGCCGCGCTCGCCCTCGCCGTGCTCGTGAGCGTGCTCACTGTCCACAACCTCTCCCGCCACGGCGGGTCACTGCCTGGCGGGCTGTTCCTGTCGGGCGTGCTGATGCTGCTCGCACGAGGAATGTGGCAGCGGCGCTACTGGGCGGTGCTCTCCTTCGAGGCGTTGCTTGCCTTCCAGATCATCGTCACCTCGCTCGCGCTCGTCGTCGCCGAGACGCTCCTCGCGGCCGGGCTGTGCGCGCTCTCTATCGGGCTCGCCGGATGGTTGTTCTGGAAGCTGGTGCGTGTGATGGGCCGCATTCAGGCGGGCGAGCACGACGCAGACGAGGCGCTGCTCTAACCCCAACAGTTCTGGCGTCGGGTTTGTACCCGGGGGTGCGATAGGCTCGCGCCCGTATGGCTGAGATGTCCTACGAGTGCATCGTGATCGGTTCTGGCCCCGGTGGATACGTGGCCGCGATCCGCGCCGCTCAGCTCGGCAAGAGGACCGCGGTGATCGAGAAGGACAAGGTGGGAGGACGGTGCCTCAACTACGCCTGCATCCCCGCCAAGGCGGTGTTGCGTTCGGCCGACCTGCTCTCGGAGATTCGCGAGGCCGGCGACTACGGCCTGAGCGTGAGCGGCGTGGAGGTGGACTACGCGGGCGTGCAGGCACGCCGCGAGAAGGTCGTCTCGACGCTCGTGGGCGGGGTGGGAGGCCTCTTCAAGAAGAGCTCCATCGACCTGATTGAGGGCGAGGCGTCGCTCGTGCGCCCCGACGGCGGCAACGGCAGTACCGGCGAGGGGGTGCGGGTGCGGGTGGGGGAGCAGACGCTCACCGCCACCACGGTCATCCTCGCCACCGGCTCGGTGAAGCGCTCGATCCCGGGCGTGGAGTTCGGAGGGCGAGTGATCGGCACCGAGGAGGCATGGGCGCTGCCCGAGCTGCCCTCCAGCCTCACGGTCGTGGGCGCCGGGGCCTCGGGCGCGGAGATCGCCTCCGGCTTCGCGCGACTGGGTAGCGAGGTGAAGCTGTTCGAGGTGCTCGACCGGGTGCTCCCCACCGAGGACCCCGACATCTCACGGCTCGTGGAGCGTGGGCTCAAGCGCCAGGGCATCGACATCCACACCTCCACCCCGGTGGAGGGGGTCGCCTCCGGCGAGAGCTCCGTGGGCTTCACCTACGGCTCGGAGTCCGCCGAGGCAGACTACCTCGTGATCGCCGCCGGCCGCGGCCCCGACGTGGACGCGCTCGGTTTGAAGAACGCGGGGGTGGAGCTGGACGAGCGGGGACTCGTGCGGGTGGACGGCGCCCAGCGCACCACCGCTGCCGGGATCTACGCGATCGGCGACCTCGTGCATGGCCCCGCGCTCGCCCACAAGGCCTCCGACGAGGGGATCATCGCCGCCGAGGACTCCGCCGGCATGGCCACCCACCCCCTTTCCTACGTGGACATCCCCCGCGCCACCTTCTGCACCCCCAACGTCGGCTCGTTCGGGCTCACCGAGGCACAAGCCAAGGAGCAGGGCTACGACGTCGTCGTGGGCAAGGTCCCCTACGGGGCCGTCGGTGGGGGCACGGTCTACGGCGACCGCACAGGCCTTGTGAAGGTTGTGGGTGAGTCCAAGTACGGCGAGCTGCTGGGTGGGCACATCGTCGGGTCCCGCGCCACCGAGCTGATCCAGGAGCTGGTGAACGTACGCGCCCTCGAGGGCGGTTTTGCGGAGGTGGCGCGCATCGTGCACGGTCACCCCACGCTGTCGGAGGCCGTCATGGAGGCGGCTCGGGCGACGGACTCCTGGCTGATCCACGGTTAAGCTCGAAGCGATGTCCACTACGGACGCCGCCTTCTATTTCGACCTCTCCTCACCGCTTGCCTACCTGGCAGCGGAGCGGGTATTGCAAACGATGCCGGTGGCCACCGAGTGGCAGCCGGTACTCGCGCGCGAGCTCCCCCGCGCGGAGTCATTCGAGGCGTTTCGCTGCCGTGAGGAGCAGGACATCTTCCGTCTGGACGTGGAGCGGCGCGCAGCAGAGTTGGGGGTGCAAGATGTGCGCTGGCCCAACCCCTTCCCCTTCGACAGCGCCTTCGCGATGAGGGCCGCCACGTACGCGAAGTCGATCGGTCGCGTCGTGCCGTTCGCACAGGCGGCCTTCCGGCAGGCCTTCGCCGGGGGACGCAAACTCGACGCACCCGACAACGTCCTGATCGCGGCCGCCGCCTGCGAGATGCACCCGGCGGCGGTGCTCAAGGGAGCCGAGCTGCGCTCCACCGCTCAGCAGCTCTCCGCCGCCACCACCGCGGCCGCCGCCCTGGGAGTGACCGACGTTCCCGCCGTACGTCTCGGCAAGCAAGTCTTCCACGGGGAGCGCGCACTGGATGAGGCCGCCGCTTATACGCGCGCACGCGAGTCACCCGATTCGGCGTATACCCCAGCCGGCGCCACCGGCAACGGAGCGAGGGGAGGAGCCCTGTGAGAGCCGGCCGCTGCTTTCGCCTGATCGTGCGCCGCGGGGGGCTCGCCCCGGCGTTCCTCGCGAGCCCCGACCGTGTCGACCACCTGGAGGTGGTGGAGATCGACGGTGGGGAGGTGGTGTTCTTCTGGGACTGCCCCCCGCAAACTGCATCCCGCCAGGCGCGGGAACTGCGCGAGGATCTGAGCATGATGGAGCGTGAGGACTTCCTCGCACGCTGGAGTACCGTGGAAGGCTGATGACGCCGCTTCTGCCGGAGCCCGATGTCGCGCGCGAGTGGCTGGCGACGATGACACTCATCCGCCGCTTCGAGGAGCGCGCCGGGGAGATGTATGCGCGAGCGAAGATCGGCGGCTTCCTGCACCTCTCGATCGGCGAGGAGGCGACGATCGTGGGCAGCGCACGGGCGATGCGGGAGGAGGACTACCTCGTGTCCACTTACCGCTCCCACGGCGACGCGATCGCGCGTGGCACTCCCCCCGCGCGGGTGATGGCAGAGCTTTACGGACGCGTGGACGGCTGCTCGAAAGGACGCGGTGGGTCGATGCACATGTTCGACTTCCAGCGGCGCTTCATGGGTGGGTATGGGATCGTGGGAGGCAACCTGCCGATAGCGGCGGGCATCGCGCTGGCCTGCGACCAGCGTGGGACCGACGAGGTCACCCTGTGCACGTTCGGGGACGGTGCCTCCAACCAGGGGACCTTCGGCGAGACCTTGAACCTTGCAGCGCTGTGGCGCCTCCCGGTGGTGTTCATGGTGGTGAACAACCAGTTCGGGATGGGGACATCGCTCGCACGTCACTCCGCCGTGACCGACCTGCGACGCAAGGGCGAGTCGCTGGGGGTGGAGGGGATGAGGTGCGACGGGATGGACATCCGCGACACGCACAGGGTCGTGGGAGAGGCGCTGGAGCGTGTGCGCGAGGAGCGTAGGCCGCTGCTGGTCG
>JBOGYB010000104.1:0-6215 GCA_050696555.1 Solirubrobacteraceae bacterium
GCGCGGTCTACGTCACGGTCGCCATCCTCACGGTCCGCACGCTCGGCGTCAGCGGCCTGACGGCCATAGTCATCTCCGGTCAGCTCGTCGCCGCCGTCGTGATCGACCGCCTCGGCCTGCTTGGCATCGCCAAACAGCCGATCGACCTCTCCCGCATCGTCGGGCTCGTGCTGCTGGTCGTGGGGGCGCTGCTGGTGGTGCGCCGCTAGCGTTTCGCTTCGCCGGCTACCCGACGCTCGCGGTGGCGCCGTTGGTCTCCGGTACCGCGCACACCATCCCCTCGGTGAAGCCCGCCGAGCCGATGTCGAGGGCTGTGTTGAAGCGCGCTCGCATGTTCTCTACCGCGATCACGTTGGTCAGCTCGACCAGCTGCCGCTCGTCGAAGTGTTCGCGCAAGCCCGCGAACAACTCGTCGGACACCTCCACCGGGGTGCGGGTGACCGCGACTGCATAGTCGAGCACCAGCTTGTCGAGATCGTCGAAGAGCTCGCTCTCACGATAACGAGGGAGCGCGAGGAGCTGCGCGTCGCTGAGCCCTGCCTTGCGCGCCACCGAGGAAGCGATGTCGATGCAGTACTCGCAATGAACCAGCGTGGCGGCCTTCACCGACGCCAAGCCCTTGATGCGCTGGTCCACCAGTTTCGCTTTCTCCACTGCCCCCTCGAACATGCCGTATCCGATCAGCAGTCGGGGAAGATGGCCGTACACCTCGAGAGGCTCGATGGCCCGCTCGGTGTCGCGCTCGGCTATCTCGCCCACCTTTCTGTGCCCCATCCAGTACACGAATCCCAGGAGAGGTTTGCTCCATCCTGCCTTGGCGCCGGCGATACGTGTCATGGGGTTGCCTCCGGGGGTCGTAGGGACTTGCGCGTCAACCAAACAAGGATGACAGCGCCGATCGTGAGCGACACGAAATCGGCTGGGCCGAGCCAGTGCGGGTGCGCATCTCCGATGCGCTCGACAGGGTGTCGATTCGGGTGCTTGACATGCCGCGTACTCTACTCCTAGGTGGACCCCCAAAAGTGACCACTACAACGCAAAATACGGGTACCAGTGTGGGCCCAGAGCTGTTGATCGGCTTGCGCAACGGTGGCGCTCGGGACGGCGGCCGGCGCGCTCAACTCGAGGATCGTCTGCGTGAGCTCGTGCGCGACGGGACGCTCCCCGCCGGAGCTCGTCTGCCCTCCTCGCGCGCGCTCGCGAGCGATCTCGAGGTGTCGCGCAGACTTATAGTCGAAGCCTACGCGCAGCTCCTCGCAGAGGGCTATCTACGCGCCAAGCCGGGGGGAGGCACGTTCGTCGCGGCCGCTGTTGCCGTTCGCGAGCCTCCGCCCCCATCGCCGGACACCCGGACGCTTAGCTTCGACTTCTTCCCGGGCGCCCCCGACCTTGGCTCCTTCCCGCGCACACTGTGGCTGCGAGCGATACGCGACGTCCTGTCGGGAACACCCCCGACGGCTTTCGCGTACCCCGATCCGCGCGGCGCGCCCGCGTTGCGACACGCGCTTGCCGCCTACCTGCGACGCGTGCGTGGCGTGGTCGCCGATCCCGACTCGGTCGTTGTCTGCTCCGGTGCCACCCAGGGCCTTGCGCTGCTCGGTCGTGTTCTCGCCCGTCAGGGAATGAAGACGATCGCGGTGGAAGATCCGAGCCTGCCGCCACATCGCGCTGTCCTTGCATACGCAGGGCTCGATCTCGAGGGAGTGCCCGTCGATGCACAAGGGATCGAGGTCGATGCGATCGCCGCTCCGGCGGTGCTCACCACCCCTGCCCATCAGTGTCCCACCGGAGTGGTCCTCTCGCCGCCGCGCCGCGCCGCGCTCGTGGGGTGGGCACGCGCCGGTGGTCTGGTGATCGAGGATGACTACGACGCCGAGTTCCGCTACGACCGCGCCCCGCTCGGAGCCCTCCAAGGGCTCGCCCCCGAGCACGTGGTCTACCTCGGTACCGTCTCAAAGACGCTCGCGCCGGGCCTACGTCTTGGCTGGCTCGTCCTACCCTCCTCACTGCTCGGTCCCGTGATCGAGGCGAAGACCCTCGACGACCTCGGCTCGCCCACGCTCGAGCAACTCGCGCTGGCTCGATTGATCGACACCGCCTCATACGATCGCCATTTGCGCAAGGCTCGCCGTCGCAACCGCGACCGCAGGGACGCTTTGATCGCGGCCGTCGCGCGTCACCTCCCAGATGCCCACGTGAGCGGCATATCTGCCGGTTTGCACGCCCTCGTGCGGCTTCCGGCCTCCTTCGATGCTCAGCGTCTCATGGAGCGGGCGATGGAGCGCTCGGTCGGGGTGTATCCGCTTGCCACCCACATGATCGACCAGCCGCGCCGCACCGACGCGCTGATACTTGGCTACGCCGGGCTCGCAGAGCCCGCGATCGAGGAGGGCATCCGCAGGTTGGGTGAGGTTCTGTCAAACGAGAGGAGCAGCAATGGCAAGTCACGTTGAAGAATCCAAGGCCCGCCCGGGTGCCCACCCGGTGCCGGGGCGGCGCCCACCCGGTGCGTTAGTCGGGGCGCGTTTGGCCGCGCGGACCGCGCCGGCGGGCTTGCGCTCGATAGCAGAGGTCCCGCGTACCGGCACGGTGGAGGAGCTGTGCGCACACAAGCGCACCCTGTTGGCGACGTTCCGTCGTAGCGGCGTCGCGGTTGCCACGCCGGTGTGGGCCGCGGAGGCCGACGGCCGCTTCTACGTGCGCAGCGAGCGCACCGCCGGCAAGCTCAAGCGCCTTCGCAACGACTCACGCGTACTTGTGGCGCCCTGTACCGTTCGCGGCAAGCCGTTGGGCGCGCCGCTCGAGGGGAGGGCCTCGGTCGTGTCGCCAGAGCGCGAGCACATCGCAGAGCAGGCGCTCGCAGGTCGCTACGGGCTTGGTCGTGCCCTCTTCGAGTGGACCTTCGACCGACTGCGCATCGACATGTGCTACCTGGAGATCGTCCCGGGGAGCTGGGACGTGCCTGTCGAGTAGATCAAGCGGCGGTCGGCACACGTGCCGGCTTGGCTGTGTGTGAGGGTCCCTCGTCGACGAACGAAGGCGGCGCGATATCCAGGTAGTGGTTGAACGCCCACGCGCAGAAGCGCTCGCGCGCCATTGTCCGTGCCATCACGGTGACCGCGCGGCTTGGCGTGAGGCGCCCCACCGCGCGCTGTGTGTTCAACAGCCAGCGAAACTTGCGCTCGTGCGCGTCCGAGAAGGCGCTGTACCGGCTCAACGCCTGCTCGCGGGTTGAGTCGCCCGCGAGCACATGCCTCAGCTCCCGCGCGCACGCCAACCCGAAGTAGAGCGCCGTGCGGATGCCCTCCGCCGTGAGCGGCAGGCAGTGGCCGGCGGAGTCGCCCGTGAAGAACACCTCATCCTCCACGGCCGCTCGTAGCTGATGAGGGATCCAGTTGCCTTGATATCCCTCGGGGGGTACCCCCAGGTCGCTCGCCAAGCGCACCGTGGGCTCCTTCACGTGGTGGGATGGCCAGAACGACCCCACCCCCACGCGCAGCTCGTCTCCGGCGGGGAAATTCCACGCATACCCGGCCCTGACGTACTTCGGGTCGATCCACAGCTCCAGCTCGTCTCCGGCCCCGTGCGGGTGGACCTCCAAACCACGGGAGAGGCGTGCCCTCGGCGGCTGGATT
This sequence comes from Solirubrobacteraceae bacterium, assembly GCA_050696555.1. Classification (GTDB taxonomy): domain Bacteria; phylum Actinomycetota; class Thermoleophilia; order Solirubrobacterales; family Solirubrobacteraceae; genus Palsa-744. The sequence continues at coordinate 3,636 of JBOGYB010000104.1, forward strand.
GGCGGTGCGTTGGAGAGCACCCTCCGCCATCCCAGCGCGTCTACGACCAACGGCGCCGTCAGATCGCCGCGGTCTGTGTGAACGGTGTTTCCGGTCCGCCCGCTCACCATCGCCGTCTCGAACTCCGTCCCGCTCTCCACCTGGCTCCACAGCAGGGCGCACAGCTCGCGGTAATCGAACGTCGAGAAGCTCCACGGCAGCTTCCACCGCGCGGTCGTCCACGGCGTGTGCACTACGAGCTCGTCGAAGGTCTGCCGCAGCGAGCCCCCCAGGTCAAGCGCGTCCAGCCATGTCGTCGGAATCCCGCAGGCCGAGGTCTGCCGCTCCCCGATCTCATACCGGTCGATCACGAGCACCCGTGCGCCTGTGCCCGCCAGCTCACGTGCCACAGCCAACCCGGCGAAGGAGGCGCCGCACACCAACACATCGCAATCGTGCTCTAGTGGCGTTCGCTGCGCACCGCGCTTCGTGGCTCTCACAGGCATGCACGCGCAATGATAGGCCCGGCTCGTCTCCACTCGCCGGGCGCCTCAAACACCGAGGGTCGGGGCGAGGGTCTAAACCCTCTGGGAGGGCTCGCATCGCCCGGCGATGCCCTGCGCTAGGCTTCGACCGGTGCAAACACTCATCGAGAATCCCCAGGCCCACGTGGTCGAGGGGTCCAACGGACTCCTGCTTGAAATCGACGGGCAGATAGTCCCCAACTACGACGCCACGATGCAGCCCTTCGAGGAGGGCGAGGTCGTCACCGGCAACGTCGTACGCATCGACAAGGACGAGGTTCTCGTCGACATCGGTTACAAGTCCGAGGGGGTCATCCCCGCCAACGAGCTCTCCATCCGCAAGTCTGTGGACCCGCGCGAGGAGGTCTCGCTCGGCGAGGAGGTCGACGCGATGGTCCTCACCAAGGAGGACCAGGACGGACGCCTCATCATGTCCAAGAAGCGCGCCCGCTTCGAGAAGGCCTGGCGCCGCATCGAGGCTGCCGCCGAGTCGGGCGAGCCGGTCATGGGCTCTGTCATCGAGGTCGTCAAGGGTGGCCTCATCATCGACCTCGGGGTGCGCGGCTTCCTGCCCGCCTCACTGGTCGACATCCGCCGCGTCCCCAACCTCGACGAGTACCTCGGCACGCAGATCGAGACGAAGGTCATCGAGCTCAACCGCTCCCGCAACAACGTCGTCCTCTCGCGCCGCGCGGTGCTCGAGGAGGAGCGCAAGGAGGTCCGTCAACAGATTCTCGACCGCCTCCAGCCTGGTCTGGTCGTGGAGGGCCAGATCTCCAACATCGTCGACTTCGGCGCGTGTGTGGATCTGGACGGCATCGACGGCCTCATCCACATCTCCGAGCTCTCCTGGTTGCACGTCAATCATCCCTCGGAGATCCTCAACATCGGCGACACCGTCCAGGTCAAGGTGCTCGACATCGACCGCGACCGCCAGCGCATCTCCCTCGGGCTCAAGCAAACCCAGGAAGACCCCTGGCAGCGCATCATGGACACCTACAACGTCAACGACGAGCTTGCCGGCAAGGTCACGAAGGTCGTTACCTTCGGCGCCTTCGTCGAGGTGCTCGACGGCGTCGAGGGGCTCGTTCACATCTCAGAGCTCGCCGGCCATCACGTCGAGTCCCCGCGCGAGATCGTCCACCCCGGCGATGAGATCCGCGTCAAGATCCTCGAGATCGACTCCGACCGTCGCCGCCTGTCCCTGTCGGCCAAGCGCGTCGAGGACCAGATCCTGCCGCTCCCGCGCGCGGAGTCGGCGGTTGCGGAGCCACCCGTCGAGGAGGCTGGTACCGAGGGGGCCACCGAGCCGGCCGCCGCGGCGGTCGAGGGTCAAGACGCCGTTGTCGAGCCTGTCGAGCAGCCAGTGACCGAGGAGCCTGCCGCTGAGGTGACTATCGATGCGCCTGTGCCTGAGGAGGAGCCGTCTGCGGAGGTTGTGGTCGAGGAGGCTGCGCCGGAGGCGTCGGCCACCGAGGCCGTCGTGGAGGAGCCACCTGCGGAGGCGCCGGTCGCCGAGGTAGCTGTTGAGGTCCCAGCCGCCGAGGTAGCGGTTGAGGAGCCCGTCGCACAGGAGTCATCCTCGGAGGAGTCGTCTGACGACGAGGCGTCCGCCGGGCCCCCCGGCGAGCAGCCCCAAGACTGACGGCGGAGCCTACGCCGGTGGTGCCGTTTGTCGGGCTCACCGGCGGCATGGGAGCGGGCAAGTCAACCGCACTGACAGAGCTCGCGTCGCTGGGCGCTCAAACGCTCTCCACCGACGCGGTAGTCCACGAGCTCTACGGCGAGGCGCGCGTCCGCGACGCGGTGGTGGAGCGCTGGGGCGGGGAGGTTGCGCCCGGCGGGGTGGTCGACAGGGATGTTGTCGCAGCACGCGCGTTCGCCGGTGGCGTAGAGGACCGCAAGTGGCTGGAGGGTCTCTTGTGGCCGCTGGTCGGTGCGCGTATCGCCGGGTGGCTCGAGCACGTCCGTGCGCTTGCACCCGCCCCCCGTGCCGCGGTCGTAGAGGTGCCGCTTCTGTTCGAGGCCGGCATGGACCGAGGCTTCGATTCCACGATCGCTATCGTCGCCCATGATG
>JBOGYB010000105.1:0-6160 GCA_050696555.1 Solirubrobacteraceae bacterium
CGTGGTGACCGCCCAGCAGGTGCGCTCCTACAAGCCCGATCCCGCACACTTCGTGGAGTGCGCGCGGAGGTTGGGGTCAAAGAAGGGGTGGGTGCATGTCGCCGCGTCCCACCATTCCGATGTGTCGCCGTGTGTGAAGGCGCGGATCCCCGTTATCTGGGTTAACCGTAACAAGCAGACGCTCGACTCCTCGCAACGCAAGCCCACTGCGGAAGTGCCCAACCTGCGTGAGGCCGCGAAGCTGCTCGGTATCGCCTGACGCGTGCGCGTCGTCTCGCTGCACGCCGACGTCCTTCTCGCCACAAGCGCCATCTGGCAAACCAACTGCGTGATCGTGCGCGGGAGGGTCGAGCCGGAGGAGGATAGTCCCGTCAAGGTTCGCATCGCGGGCGAATCCCATTCGGGAGCCGAGACGTTTGTGATCGACTCGCCCATCCTGCCCGATGAGCTCGACGCATTGCCCGCGCTAATGGATCAGGCGGGTTTTCCCACCCCGAGCGGTTTGCTCGCAACCCACGCAGACTGGGATCATCTGCTCGGTCGTCTTGCCTTCCCCGGAGCGGCCCTCGGCTGTGCCGCCTCCACCGTACGGCGACTGAGCGCAGAACCGGGGGCGGCCCAGCGAGAGCTGCGCGCTTTCGACAGTCAGTTCCACATCGAGCGCCCGCGCCCCTTGATGCTGGGCTCGGTCCAAGCGCTCGCGGTACCGGGACATTGCGAGATCGGGATGCACGAGCTGCGGCTACATCCGGCTGACGGTCACACCCAGGACGGTATGTCGATTTGGCTGAATTGGGCGGGCGTGCTGGTGGTCGGCGATTACCTATCCACGGTGGAGCCTCCCCAGGTGGGTGGGTCTTCGGTCGCATATCTCGCCACGTTGGAGCGGCTGCGTCCCTTGGTGGGGTCGGCTGAGCACGTCGTACCCGGTCACGGTCCTGTGCTCGACGGCAAACGGGCGCTGGAGTTGCTGGAGGAGAGTCGGGCGCTTGTCGCCGGTATGTGACAGCGACCGACGCGTCAGGCGTCGTTGCGGCGAACGTACCAGTTGACCGTCATCTCGGCGACGACCGTTCCGTCCGCGCTTGTCATTTCGACCCTGACCGGGAAGCGGATGCGGCCCTCCTCGTTCAGCTTGGCCTTCAGCGCGGCAGCATCCTCGGTGAAGCGCCCGGTGGCGGTTATCTCGCCCTTGGCGATCTTCTTGTAAGCGATCTCCGCCGACTCCGCCAGGGGTGTGATGTTGCCCATGATGTCGAGAAAGGCGCCCACGAACGCGGCGCCCGAGGCGGCCTCGCCGGCCGCGAAGAGGGCGCCCGCGTGCTGGGAGCTGACATGGTTGCGCAGCCGCTCGTCGTCGGGGAGCCGCACCGCGCCGTGATCGTCGGCGACAGTGGTGGTCTCGATGCCGAGGTGCACATTGAAGGGGATCGCCTGGGTGAGACCGGCGGCAACGGCGGTGTAGTCAACTGCTGACATTTCAGTCCTCCGTCTTGTTGTGCGCCAGGTTGCGCCCGGCGCTCAGCTCTCGGCGCCGGTGGCGTCGCTCTTGATGATGGCGATGGGAGCGCCGGCGGCGATCGGCTCCCCCTCGACTATGGGGAGCTCGGCGATCGTGCCGGCCTTGTGGGCCGCGATCTCGTTCTCCATCTTCATCGCCTCGATGATGCACAGCAACTGGCCCTCGGTGACGGTGTCGCCCTGTTTGACCAGCACCTTCCACATGTTTCCCTGAATTGGCGACTCAAGCGTGTCCGGACCGCCCGCGTCGGAGGATTTGCCCGACCGGGAAGAGCGCTTGGGAGCCTTCGCGGCTGGTGCTGAGCCGTTGAGGGCGCCGCCACCACCGCCTGCGAATGGCGCGTGGGTGGGTGGGGCTCCTATTACCCGCACGTCAAAGCGCTGGCCGGAGACCTCGACTGTGTAGGTCTGCTCGACCTTCTCCTCCTCTGCCTCTGTGTTGTCCTTGGGCGCGGGCTTCTCGAACGCCAGCGTCTTCAGCCACGCACGGTCCTCCAGGAGGTCACGGCACGTCTCACCTTTGTCCCACTGGTCGGTTTGGAGCAGCGCCTTGTGGAAGGGGATGAGTGTCTTCAGGCCCTCGATCTCGTATTCGTCGAGGGCCCGCAACATGCGCCGGGTGGCTTGCGTGCGGTCGGCGTCCCACACGATCAGCTTCGCCACCATCGGGTCATACATGGGGGAGACTTCCCCGTGAGCGCCCACGCCCGAGTCCACACGTACACCGGGTCCTTTGGGCTCGGCGTAGGCGCCGATCTTGCCGGGGGCGGGGGCGAAGTTCTTGGAGGCGTCCTCGGCGTTGATGCGGCACTCGATCGCATGTCCGCGCAAGACGATGTCCTCTTGGGCGTAGGCGAGCTGTTCGCCTGCCGCTGCGCGGATCCCCTCCTTGACTATGTCGATTCCGGTGGTCATCTCGGTGACGCAGTGCTCCACCTGCACGCGGGTGTTCATCTCCAGGAAGAAGTACTCGCCATCTTGCAGCAGACCCTCAATCGTGCCCGCGCCGACGTAGTTGACGGCCCGCGCGGCCTCCACCCCTATCTCGCCGATGTGGGACCGCAGAGCCTCGTCCACGACCCATTCCGGTGCAGGGGACTCCTCGATCACCTTCTGGTGGCGACGCTGGATCGAGCAGTCGCGCTCTCCCAGGTGGATCACGTTGCCGTGGCGGTCGGCGAGGATCTGCACCTCGACGTGGCGAGGGTCGGGAAGGTAGCGCTCCAGGTACACCGTTGCGTCTGAGAAGAACTTCTCACCTTCCCTGCTGGAACCCTCGAATGCGCCCTCGAGCTCGTCTTCGGTGAGTGCCACCCGGAAGCCCTTGCCCCCACCTCCGCCGGCTGCCTTCACGGCGACCGGAAAGCCGATCTCCTTCTTTGCGATCTTCAGCGCGTCGGCGGCCGTGGCCACGGGCTTGGTCGTTCCCGGCACGATCGGCACGCCCGCCGCCTGCATCAGCTCGCGTGCCCTCGTCTTCGAGCCCATAGCCTCGATCGCGCTCGCAGGTGGCCCGATGAACACAATGCCCGCGTCTTCGCACGCCTGCGCGAACGGGGCGTTCTCCGCCAGGAAGCCATAGCCCGGGTGGATCGCTTCCGCGCCGGAGCGCTTGGCGGCGTCGAGGATCTTCTCCACGTTCAAGTAGTTGTCGGCTGCCGGCCCCTCGCCGAGGTTGTACGCCTCGTCCGCGCGCGCCACGTGCAGCGCGTCCCGGTCGGTCTCCGAGTACACCGCCACGGAGGCGATGCCCATCTCCTCCAGGGCTCGCACGATGCGCACGGCGATCTCGCCGCGATTGGCTACTAGGACCTTCGAGAACATCGACGCGGGAGCATAGTTGAGCGGGGCCTTCCTTTGCAGCCGACATCGTGGTGCCTCCGTCACGGCGCGCGTGGCGCTGGAGGGCTACTCGGCATTGACATGTCTTCCCGATCCATTCCGCCTAGCCGGAGGCATCGCGGTCGGAGATTCGGCCATCAGTCCGCAAGGCGGTGTAGGTCCGGAGTGGCTGCGACGATGCGCGCTACGAAAATCGACCCCTTTGAGGGCCCGATCGGTCGCACTGAGGTACGCAGTTGCGCCCTATACGAAAGTCGTCGTCGTCAGCGGCGGCGGCACAGACATCGGAGGAAGCGAACCACATGAAGCCATCAAACACCCATCGCCGCGCCGTCTCGGCGCTGCTGGTAGCTGCGCTGCTGCTGATCGCCGCGTTTGCGGTCACCTCATCGGCAAGCGCCGCGACGCTTTACGCCTGCCAGAAGAAGAAAGGCGGCGCGATCCATATGGTCACCAAGAAGGCGAAATGCAAAAAAGGTGAAACGAAGATCTCTTGGAACACGACTGGTAAAGCTGGGAAAAACGGTGCCAACGGGGTAAGTGGAGTCAACGGCAAAGATGGGGCTCCGGGTCAACCACAGAAAGCGGTGACCTTCAAAGTCGTGTCAGAAGCGCCACTGCTAGGCGAAAATTTGACATCTCTCTTTACGCTTTCCGGCGTATCAGTGAGGGTCAAGTGCTTTAACGTACTTATCGCCAACGGGGTCACTCTCGAAGCGACGGGTCCCGCTGGTACGCAAGCAGAGTCCGGGATGGTTGACTCCAGGGCCAACAACACCGAAGAAACCCAAGCCTTCCAGCAACTCGTCTACAACGTTGCGGTCTCAACCAATACGGTGTTTGGTGAGCTGTTGACCAACGGCTCGGGAGAAATCGCCAATGTTGGACATATCAACGCAACGATCACGGTGCCAGGCGCGGTGATCCTGATCAGTGCGTTTGTGAAAATCGCGGGCAATCCCGAAGCATGCACCGTTTCGGGAGCTGCTCTGAGCATTCCCGCCTAGGTTGTGAGCATATCCGTAGCCGGGACGCATATTGCTGTGCTCCCGGCTACGGGTGCTATTTGCGAAAGCAATTCGAGTTGATGCGGCAGGTGTTAGTCAGCTCGCCGCGACCACAAGCCCTGCGCCCACCGTGTTGTTCGAAGCCTCGTCGATCAAGATGAAGCTGCCCGTGCGGCGGTTCTGGTCATAGGGGTCGAAGACAAGCGGGGCGTTAGTGCGCAGGCGGACGCGGCCGATGTCGTTTAGCGCCAGCTCCTGCGGCGCGCCGGCGCGTTCCAGCGTGTGGACATCGACGTGGTCGCGCAGCTCGTCGACTATCGCGGTGACCTCGCGGGTGGTGTGCTTGACGATGTAGCGGCCACCGGGACGCAGTGGCTGGTCGGTCATCCAGCAGACGTCCGCCTCGAGCTCGCGCGCGACGGTGGGGGGTTGCTCGGGGCGAGCGATGGTCTCGCCGCGGGAGATATCGATCTCGTCGCTCAAACGCAGCGTCACCGACATCGGGGCGAGCGCCTCGGTGACCTCGCCGTCGTAGGTGTCGATCGCGGCGATGGTGGCGCGCTGTCCCGCGGGAAGCACCACGACCTCCTCGCCGGCGCGCAGTGCGCCGCTTGCCATCTGGCCAGCGTAGCCACGGTAGTCGCTGCCCTGTGCCGGTCGGATGACCCACTGAACGGGGAAGCGCGCGGGACGGTCGTAGGGATGGTCGTAGGCCACCTCCACGTCCTCCAGCAGCTCGAGCAGTGTTGGGTGGGCGGGACCTTGATACCAATCCATGTGCTCGGAGCGGTCCACGACGTTGTCGCCGTTGAGGGCGGACATCGGGATGTAGGCGATGTCGCGACCCATCCCCGTGCCGGTGCCGATCCCATTCAGCTTCTCGGCGAACCCACTGAACTCGGCAACTAGCTTCTCGAATCGCTCTTGCGAGTAATCCACGAGATCCATCTTGTTCACCGCCACCACGAGGTGGGGGATGCCGAGCAGTGCGCTGATGAAAGCATGTCGCTTGGATTGCTCCAGCACGCCCTTGCGCGCGTCAAGCAGGATCACGGAGAGGTCGGCAGTGGAAGCGCCGGTCACCATGTTGCGCGTGTACTGCTGATGGCCAGGGCAGTCGGCGATGATGAATCTGCGCTTGGGGGTAGCGAAGTAACGGTAGGCGACGTCGATCGTGATGCCCTGCTCGCGCTCAGCGCGCAACCCGTCGGTGAGCAGGGCAAGATCGAGTACGCCCTCGCCTCCACGTCGCGCGCTGGCCTGCGCGACATGGTCGAGCTGATCCTCGAACACCTGCTTGGTGTCGTAGAGGAGCCTCCCGATGAGTGTGCTCTTGCCGTCGTCCACGGAGCCGGCGGTAGTGAAGCGCAGCAGGTCGAGGGTCATCTTTAGAAGTACCCGGCCTTCTTACGATCCTCCATTGCGGCCTCTGAGACGCGGTCGTCGGCGCGGGTCTCACCGCGCTCGGTGATGCGGGTGGCGGCGATCTCGGTGACTACTTCTTGAAGGGTGGCGGCGTTGGAGCACACGCCTCCGGTGCAGCTCATATCGCCGACCGTGCGGTAGCGGACGGTCTCGGTGAAAACACTCTCGCCCTCGATCAGCTCGGTGCCCTCGCGCCAGGCGTAGAGCATGCCGTCGCGCAGGAACACCTTGCGCTCGTGGGCGAAGTAGATCGACGGCACCTCGATCTCCTCGCGGTCGAGGTACTCCCACACGTCGAGCTCGGTCCAGTTCGAGAGCGGGAACACGCGCACGTGCTCGCCCTTGTGGATGCGCCCGTTGTAGAG
>JBOGYB010000106.1:0-6145 GCA_050696555.1 Solirubrobacteraceae bacterium
TCTGCCGCGGACCACGGCAGTAGGCGAGACCGAACTGAAGGATGACTTTGTAGAGCTCGCTTCGCGCTGACCCGATGTGCCTTGCCGTCACCCAGCAAGCTACAGCTACGCCGCGATTGCATCAAGCGCCGTAGAGGGACGCGAATAGTCGGCGCCGCGCTTGGGGAGCAAGTCATAGTGGCGGAGATCTTCGCTCGCCAGGGCACAGCGCACAATTGGCGATACCACTAGTGGTACCACCAGTGTTGGTCTCGCCAGTATTGGTAATACCAGTAAGGCAAGGAAACGTAGTCGTTTAGTTATCGTCCAATTTTATGGGTCCGCAGAGTCCGGCGTGCGCGTAGCGCTAGCAGCACAGGGCTCGCGAGATCGTCGACCTCTTCCAGGATTCGATCGGCGACGCTTTGCGTTCGCCTCGACCGCGCGCCAGGTGCGATCACGTAGACCCCGACCATCGCCGCGAGAACGATTTCGTGTCGTGCTGAGTTAGGCAGACTGCTGGCGGCCTGCCGCGAGCGACGGGCGAGCATCTGCAGTCGTGTCTCTAGTTCTGAGGGTGTCTTGTAGCTGTCAAGCAGGTTTGGCTGGCCAGAGCGTTCGTCCTCACACCAGTCAACGAGACTGTCCAACAGTGTGTGTAGTGCTCCGATCCAAGGATGGTAGGCACTCTCGATTGCGGAAACGTGGCGAGCACTGAGGGTGGGGCTGGCGGCTGCGGAGAGTAGTGCGAGTACCGTTAGCGAAGATGCATATGCGGCGCTGGTCTCCCACCAGCGGAGATCAACACCAGACGGTGTTTCGCGTCGGGCCCATCGCGCGAGCTTGTCGTGCGTTTTGCTAACGGTGTCGTGGTTGAGACTTTGGTATGTGATGATCTTCGAGGCCGCGTGTGTCGCGCTGCATTGCACGACGGTGCGTGAGGGCATTTCTTGGAACGCGATGCGACATGAGTCGGTGAGCGCGGCAAGATAGCCACCGTCGTCATGCAGTCGACTGTGTTCGTAGTAGTTGAGCTGCTTGCAGGAGAGATTGAGCGCATCGATCAACGGTCGATGTAGCCGGTGACTGTTGGCTATTGGGTCGTCTGCCGGTTGCTCGGCGACGGTGTCGGCGTAGTCGTAAGCGGCCTGGAATCTGACGAGCATTCTTGTCGTAGCCGCTCTGTGGGCCGCCGGGGCGAATGTGGCGAAGGCTGCGGCGCCCTCAACGTTGGACCACTTCGTGCGGTGAGCCTCGGACGCTAGGCGACGCAGTTCAGGATCGGGGATTGCCTGTGCTCGTCGGCGCCAATAGCGGAGCTCTTGTTGGATACATGGAAATACAGTGAGCCAGTAGGCGCGGGCGGCTGCGAGGAAGACGGTCGATACGCCAAAGCGATGTCCAGTCGGTGGTCGCAAGTCGGCGCTGCGGTTCGCCAGTTGCGCCCGGCGACACGACTACTCTTGGAAGCTGACTTCGGGTGAGACTAAAGCAGCGGCGAGACCTGGAAGCGCGATGACGCTCAACGCGATACCGGCGACGAGTCCGACCATCAGGAGCATCGCTATCTCGCCGAGCGAGAACGGTGCGGGGAAACCTGTGGTCAGCTTGAGCCAGCGTCCTGCCAGTGCGTGGCCGTAGATTCCAAGGATGGCCCCGTCCAGGCAGCCGACGCCGAGCACGACGGTGCTCTCGATCAGCAGCGAGCGCCACACCTGTTTTGTGGTGAAGCCCTCGGTCTTCAAGGAGGCGAAGCGGCGGCGGCGCTGCCATATCGCTGCGCTCAACGCAATCGCGACCGCTAGTGCCGAGGTTACGAGCAGGAGGGTCGATATCTCACCGAGTGTCCTTACCGCCTGGTGTGCTGTGGCATCGAACTCGGCTTCTCGTTGGGCCCGGGTCTGTACCGATAGACCAGGTCGCGAGCCGAGCGCCGCACGAATGGCTTGCGTTCCTGCGGTCGCGCTGACGCCGGGCTTAAGGTTGACCTCGATCGCGGCAGGGTCGCTTGTCTGCCAGTACTTCTGGTAGTCGGCGGTGGAGAGAGTGATTGCTCCTGATGGCCATCCTGTGTTGGTTGTGATCGCAGCGACTCCAAGGCGCTCTGGCCCGCTTGGGGTAGGAAGGTAGAAATGCTCGCCGACATGCAAGCCGCTTTCGGCTGCGAAGCCTGTCGAAATGGCTGCCCAGCCGCCTCGGCGGATAAGCCGACTCCCCTGGGTGTAGTCACCTTCGAGTAGTTGGCTTGACTGGAGGACCACGCGATCTGAAGGGGGGCGCGCTCGGATCCATAGCCGATGATCGTCGACGTTCAATAGACCGCCCTGGTACACGCGTGCGGTGGCGACCCCCTGTGCGTGCGCGATCCTGACGAGCGCTCCGTTTGCGTGGAAACTGTCGGTTGTAAAGACGCTATCGCCGGTGGTGACCCATATGTCAGCGGTGCCGAGGAACTGGACAATGGCGGCGTGCAGTCCGCGTGAGAGATCGGCGCGCGCTCCCTGTATGGCCACGCTGCCGTACACCGCGACTGCTGCTATCGCGGCGAGGACGATCGAGCGGGTCGCTGTTGCTCTCAGTTCCACGATGGCGAGCGCGAGCATGCTCCCCCGCATATGTTCGCTTAGCGGGCCAAGCACATGAATCAAAGCGCTCAGTACGACAGGTGCTAGACAAACCGATGCGAGGGCGAGCCCGATCCCGCCGGCGATCGTGAGACTCGGGACGATCAACACGCCGACTGCGACAATCGCGATCAGGCTGACTCCTGTGACACCTAGAGCGGCGATAGAGCGCCTGCTGATGCGCTGACCTGGCTGCTTATGGTCGTGTAGGACCGCGTCGAGAGGTCGGCTCGGGCGAAGATCCAGCGCGGGCGGGATCGAGGCCGCGAGGACCGCGAAGACACCACACGCGAGAGCAAGGAGGATCGTGGTCGGGACGATCACCGAATGCGCGGAGATTGGGAATGCGACGGCCAGATAGCTTGGAATTTCGTCGAATACAGTGCGTGCGAGGACGACACCGATAACGATTCCAGCTGTCGACGCGACGATCCCGAGCAGGAGTGCTTGAACTGTGAGGATCAGCAGTACTTGGCGTGGACCGTAGCCTTGGGTGCGCAGCTCGGCTACAAGACGGCGCCGCTCGGGGACCGTGAGCAACATCGCGTTGAGCGCCAGTAGGAACCCGACGATCGCGCTGATAGCCGCAAACAGCGTCGTTGACTGCCCGCTCGGGGCTGCGGCGTCGGCGAGCAACCGGATTTCGTTGTCCGCCGGCCCCACATCGAGTCTTCCTGCAGCGAGTGTGCGAAGCTCGCGCTCTACCTTACGTTCATCTCCGGGATAGGGCCTAACCAATACTTCAGTGACGCGGCCGGGTAGATCAGCGAGCTTCTGGACACGATTCAGGAGCGCGACAGCGACAGGACTCGAGGCGACAGGTCCGATCAACTGACTGCCAAGAACGCCGGTCACGGTCGCAGGATGGGCTTCACCGTTCGCGACGATCGCTACGTTTTCGTTGGCATCGACACGAATGGCGTTGGCTACCGTGGACGGCAAGCCGATCCCTCCAGATAGAAGGAGATTGGCGACGGCCGCCTCTTTTGTGGCTGATGCGCCAAGCCCAGCGAGCGCCGGAGTTACACCGATCAGCTGGATCGCTTGGCGTCGTCCCACCCGGCTGACAATCGAGGCATCTAGCCGGAGCACCGGTGCGGTCAGTTCGACACCGGGGAGATTTCGAGCGCGATATGCGATCTTTTCGTCAAACCCCGCAGAGGAGCGCGCGGATAGTTGCAACCGAGCCGAGCCTACGACCGCGTGAATGAGCTGGGACTCTGAACTGATGACGCTAGTGTTGGCGACAAGCACGCCGAAGAACAGTGCGACACCCAACGCGATGCCAAGACCCGCAAAGAACTCTTGGAGTCTGTGGCGACGAAGATGCCAACCATAGAGTGCGAACAGCGTGCCGATCCGCATGTTGAAGATCGTCGGAGACGACAAACGCGTGCGTCGGCTCATCAGCTAACGGTCCAGGCTGCGGCGAGCTCCGCATCGAGCCCATGCGTGAGTTGACCGTCGCGTAGCGAATGGACACGATCTACAAAAGCCAAAGCCTGCCGATCATGGGTGACGATCAAGCCGGGGATATCACGCTCATGGCACACATCGCGCAACAGACCCAGGACTTCGTTGCTTCGCTTGGAATCCAGACTACCGGTCGGCTCGTCGGCCAGAAGCAAGCTAGGCTGGTTGACCAGCGCGCGCGCGATAGCCACGCGCTGTTGCTCCCCCATCGAGAGCTGCTCAGGTATGTGATCTATGCGACCTGTCAGTCCGACGCGATCTAGCCAGGGAAGCGCTTCGCGCTTCGCCGCTCGCAACGTGAACCCGCTGGCGAGCAGCTTCAGCGCGGCGTTATTCAGAGCGCTCGCACCCGGTATCAGATGGAAGGATTGAAATACGAATCCGACGTCTTGCCGACGAAACCTGTCTCGCTGCGCAGCCGACATCGACCAGATGTCGCACCCACCAAACGAGATCGTGCCCCTATCGGGAGCGCTAAGTCCAGCAGAGAGGAGTAGCAGTGTAGTCTTGCCGGACCCGCTCGGACCGTACACGGCGACGAGCTCTCCCGGAGTGACATGCAATGAAACGCCGTCCACCGCGCGAACTGTCTCTGCACCGCCACGGTAGTGCTTGACGACTTCGCGCAACTCCAGCGAGTTCATGCTCAACCTGACCGTCCGTCAGAAACGCGCCCAGCCGGGAACGAGACGACCTTGCCCTCCTTGTCCGTCGAGCACAACGAGCCCGATCCGATTGTCATCATGCGTCTCGCCTTGCTAACGGCGCCAAGGTCCTCCGAGGCTATGAGAACGGCCAAGGATGAATCCTTGCCAAGTGACATCAGTAGTTCGTAGAATTCTTGCCGCTCGCTTGGACTCGGCACCACCGCAGGCTCATCTACGAATAGGAGGCGCGGTTTGCGTACCAGCGCATGCGCCAAACCCACCCGCATCGAATCGTAGATCGACAATTGGTCCGTCAACGTGTGTGTACAATTCAGCACGCCCATCCGATCCAGATATTCTCGGACTATCGGCCGCGCTTCTTTGAGACTGAGTTTGTCGGCGAGCAGCGCAGCCGATATATAGTCAATGACCTTCTGGCTGAGAACCGGTCTCCAGTCCGATGAAACGAAGCCGATCCCGTTGGCACGCATCACTTCGGCGCGTTGCTCTCCTGAAAGCTTCGTAAGCTCCTGACCGTCGAAAAATATTTGCCCGTCGTCGGGTAATTCGATGCTGGCCGCGACGCGCAGCAGCGTCGACTTTCCCGACCGCCGCATACCCCACAGCCCTACGAAATCACCAGCGTCTATCTCAAACGAAACGTCCTCGAGCACTGTGCGTACACGGTGGCCGTCCGTATAGCGCTTTGTCACATGCTCGAAACTGAACAGACTCATGGACCCGCGGTTTCCTGTCTGACGGCATAGTCGCGCATCCAATCGCGGGTGGACATGATCCACTCCAGTTCAGCTTGCGCGTGTTTCTCTGTCCAGATGGACACGCTACCGATAGCCAACCCCTTCCAAGTCGACGGCGCAGCGTCCGCCGCTCTATCGAGGGCCGTCTCGCGCTCTTTGAGGCGGTCGAGGCAGCTAACTTCGCGCATGCGGAGCACCTCCAGCAACGCTGGAGCGTTCGATGGTCGCGACACGGCAATCTTGATTAGCAGCTCCAGCTTGGCGGCCCCATCCGAGACAGGTGCGACCATCCAGGCTTCTACAGCTGGCTCGGTCATCTCGGACGGCCGATAGAACCTCTGATCTTTTTGCAGCCCGCCGGTCTCGCTTATGCGTATCTCACATGCAACCAATCCCAACCGCTCAAGAGCTTCGAGCATCCCGTAGACCCCATCGCGTTCGACGCGTATGACTGGCTCCAAGCGGCGAGCAAGCAGAGTAGCGAGCCTATACACGTGGGTTGGCTCATCAAGCTCCAATAGGAGCGCCAACAGCGCGCCTTTGAGGGGCGACCTCTTCATCCATCTAGGGTCGGGCGCCCTTACCTGCACCTGCTCCTCCGATTCCTCATCTTGAGATCGTCAACTCTGAAGGAACGATAAACGATAAGCACGGAGCCGGCAGT
>JBOGYB010000107.1:0-6117 GCA_050696555.1 Solirubrobacteraceae bacterium
GCTGTAAGGCACCGCGCCCACTAACCGGGGGAAGCGGCGGAGGGCCTCAAACCCGACCCGCCCCACGTCCCCGGCCGGTTCATCCAGGGCCACCTTCATCGGTGACCCTTCCGTCGATGAGTTGGATTCCTTCTTCCGCGCATATCGTTCTGAGTGCATGCATCGCGGGCTCAGACCTGACGAGCGCTGTAATGCGGCCGCGGGCGGTGGTGTGGCCGATGGTGTCGCAGAGGCTCCATGCTGTCTCCCGGTCGGCTTCTGCGATGAGCCGCAGGTCGAGCAGAATCTCGCTATCAGGAGCACTCTTACCCAGCTCAGTTTCGATTGCGAGTAGGGCCGGATAGTTCAGCAGCCCGGTCACGGTGATCGTCGTGTTGCCCTGATCGTCGTGGACCGTGAGAACGGTGGGACGTTTACCTGACCGGTCGAATCTGTGATGTTGTTCGCGCCATGTCTGAATCTTGAGCGCGATCACGAGCAGCAGCACCGGCCCCATGAACACAGGAAGCGATACATACCAGTGCCCGAGGTGAGCAAGGGGCGGTGCCGGCATCTGTCGATCAGCCTACGCCGAGGGTCGGGAGCGCTGCGTGCGTCTTGTGGCGACCAGTGCGGCAGCTCCGGCAAGCAGGCCGAGCGCCCCGAGGATGAGCGCGACGACACCCAGCCCCTTACTCGCTGTGTTGCTCGTCGGTTTGGTGGTAACCGTGGGCATCGACCGGTCTGCCGGTGCCTGGCCGGCTTCCGGTCCCGCCTCATCACCCGCGATGTCCTCGATCACGCCCCCTTTGGCCGTGACGTTGATCCTTGGTGCTGGGTTCTCAGCCGTGAGCGACGGGTCGATCCAGTGCACGGCTTGTCCGTTGCTGTAGGTCTGGACAGTCCTGAATTCAAGTGCTTTTCCGCTCGCGCTGTCTGGAATAGCCAGCGATAGCGGGAAGTTGATGAACTGACCGTCGCCTACCTTACCGAGCGGACCGACCCATGTCCAAACGATCCTAGACACCTCTGTGTCGATCGTTTCACCGTCTTCTTTGATCGGAGTCGCAAGCTTCGCTTCGACGATCTTTATACTCCAGCCGGGCACGTTTTCATAGTCAACACCCACAAAGCCTTGTGGGAACAGCACGTCCACCTTCTTGACGTAGGCGCCTTCTTGCTCGCCTGGGACTCGTACGTCGAGAGTCGCGAACGCTCCGGCGGGAATCGTGTTGGGGTGAAGACTGACATGTGCTCGAGCGGCCGCAGGGACGAGCAGAGCTCCTGCTGCGAGCAGGACCGTGATCTTGGCTTTCATTATTTCCTGTTCTCCTGAATAGATGACATGGGGCAACCCATCCAAGGACGGGTACTCATTGGATTGGCACTTTCACTACGCGGCTGTACTGCTGGAATTCAGATACACGGTCGGTGATTTCGATGTCCCATGTACCACCCGGGCTGAGCACAGCCGAATTGAAGACGTAGTGGCCCGGCCCGGCGAGGTTCGCCTTCAGCGGCAACGGGCCGATGTTCTTGGACTGCAATCTGGCAGTCACGGTCAGTTCCTTGGTGGCAGTGAACTGCGTACCAGTCCTGGCGTCGATGAGGTAGAGGTGGATAGTGTTCAGCCCGGCCTTCGCCGGTTCGATGGTCATCTCCAGCTCGGCCGGCCCGATCGTCGTGTTGGTCGAGAACGGTCCCGACGCAGCGTCGATCGGCGGCACGTAGCTGACCAGTGCAGAGGTAACACCGAATACGCAGAGCATCAGCGCAAGCTCGCTGCGCATCGTGCGCCGAGCCGACTCCCCCACACCACCAGGCGAGCCGGCGGCGCTCACAATCCGCCTCAGCATGGGGATTATTCTTCCGCGGTTCATCCACCCCAACCCGATCAGTGCAATCAAGAGGATGGTCTTCGCGATTACTAGCGCACCGTAAGTAGTGTGGAAAAGGCCGTTGATGCTGCGTACGTCGATATATGCCTGAATAACACCCGTTGCGGCTATCGCGATTACAGAGCCGAGCGCAAGCGGGGAGAAACGTGCAAGCGCTGCCAGCAGTAGCCGGCTTCGCTCTGCACCCTCGAGCTGCCTGGTGGCGCCCGGCAGCGCGATCAGCAGGCACGCGATCCCACCGACCCAAGCACTGGCAGCTACTACGTGCAGCGCATCGGAGGGGAAGAACACACCGGTCGGGGTCTCGACGCTAGCGTGACCGGCAAGCGCAGGGGTGATCACCAGATACGCGCCGCCTAGGGCAAGCATCGCAACGACCACTCCTGGCGGACGGCGAATTTGCACCACACCCTCAGAATCGCCTACATCCGGGTCTAGCACGGGGATCACGGCCACCCCTGCAACCTTCGATGCCAACAGCAGCACCCCGAGCAAGACCCAATCGATCGCGCGAGCACCCCACACCTCTCCGAAGCGACTGTCAAGGGTGTCATTGATGATCGAGCTTTTCAGCGAACCCCACAGTGACACTCCTGCTGCGATAGCGCCTTGAAGCAGCACCCCGAGCACGCTCACGATCACTCCAAGCACGATCGCTATCCAGAGCAGCTTCCACACCCGCGAAGCGAACACCCGTGAGGCCACCGACCAGCGTCGCTCGGCGCCTGCGACCCCACCTAGAGCCGGGAGCCAAACCAGCAGCACAAACGCCAGCCCACCGACCATCAGGGCGATAGTCAGATAGTCAAGGCCACGCACGACACCGAACGCAACCAGTGTGATCCTTCCAGTCCTGCTCTTGCCGACCAGGCCCGCGACTGTGAACTTGGGCACGGCGCCCGCGTGACCAAGGTTGAACACCAGCCCCCCATACACGACGTGCGTGTCGGCGGAGATCACACGGTATGTCGCCGTGTAGGTCCCGTCCGGCAGGTGCGATTTGAGCCCTACACCCATCCAGCGCTCGTCGCCGTATGGATGCGAGACGCTCAGGTCATCCACCTCGTTGCCCTGCGCGTCATAGACACGAACGGCACCCAGCGTACCCCCCACGCTCTGGTTGAACTCGAAGATCACTTCCCGTGGCTGCGCCCGCACCGTGGAGCCCACTGCCGGAGAGGTGCCGAGCAACTGCGCGTGCGCCAGCGCCACCGACGCGTGGATGAGTACATATACGCAACTAAGCGTGGCTACAGCCACCAGTCCCAGCCAGAAGCGCGCAGCGCGCTGTGCGATGGCGTCGGCGCTACTGCTCAGATCTTCTTCGCTCACCATGCCTCTTTGCGTGCCGATGGCTCACCGGCCTGGTTTGCGCCCGATCCCGACGACGAGTGCGCGCGGCGGCGGCGCACTACGAAGACGAGCACCGCTCCGAGCAGCGCGATCACGACCAGTGCGACGATCGCGCCGAGCGGTGTTTTGGAGTTTTGGGGAACCCAGAACAGTTCCCCGCGGATCGTGCCCGTTTGCGCACCCACCTTGATTGGGACACTCCAGTTGAAGATCTTCGTACGCTTGCCTTCGTCTGTGACCTCGGGTGGCTTGACAGGACTCATCCAATGGATGCGATGGTCGTGCCATTCAAGCTCGCCCGTACGGTCCACAACAACCCACTTAGGTGGTGCGCTCGCACTTGCAGAGGAGGGCACTGTCACGCTCGCGTAGAAGTTCGTGTTCAGATACACCGCCGGGGAGTGCACGTTCTGTTCGGTGGTGCCGTCAGCCCGGACACGGGCATATGGCTCGCCGGAATACCCGTACACCGTGATCGTCTGTCCAGTGTGGTTGCGCAACAGCAAGCGATCGGCGAACTCCAGCACTTCGATATTCAACCCCGGCTCGTGCGGTGTGATCGCCGCTATGTAGGTGCGGTAGTGGTAGCTGCTCCCTTGATCGTTGATCGGGTTGCCACTCTCAGGCGGCGCGCTCGCGGCACACGCGACGCCAATGGGCGCTAGCAACATGGCCCCCACCAGGAGGACCACAACAGGACGGAACATAGAGAACTCCTCGCTGTACGGATTCGACAGGAGGCGCATATCTCGAGCACGCTGAACCCGCGTGCGAGTCAACCGTGGCGAGCAGCCACCGCGTAAGCGGCGTGCGCCCTAGCTGCCAGCCAAGATGACTGGGGGTGGCGGACGAACCGCCAACGAACGCGCGAGCAAAAGTCCACCACGCGCAACGACGCCCACCGCTGGTCGTAGGCGCGGGGCGGTCGAACAGGGACGCTCCCAGCGCCGCCGTCTTGCACGGCAGAGAACGGCGATCATCTGCTCGCCCGGATAGCGGCGCATCAACAATGGCGCAACAAAAGCGAACGCGGGCAAAAGACACAAAGCGGTCGGATCCAATGCGACTAGAGCAACGCTCACTAGCGCCATGCAGACGAGCAGCACTACCAACAAGCCACGTCGTGGCGACCTTCTGGTAGTCGCACTCTCCCGCGTACACATAACCGGATGCAATCCTACTCCTCACCTCCATACCGCAAGCATCCAGGCCAAGGCGGACTCACCGACGCGGATGCGGTGCAACTCTCAGAGCATCAAGTGCCGACTGCGGATAGCAGCCAAAGGCCGAAGCTCGTGAAGGCGACCATCACCGCGAGCATCCAATACTGCGAGCGAATCGCCTCGCGGGGATCGTGGTACATACCCAGCGCGCGGTCGTGCGCGAGCGCGAGCCCACCAACGTGACCGCTGACGAGCGCAGCGACCTGGACATACCAGATTGCGGCGTAGGAGATGATCGCGTAATCAATCTGATAGGAGCTCGTGCCGAAGATGTTTGCTCCGTTGCCAAGCGGGTCGGATGCGAGGTATCCGATCGCCTGACCCTGCCATATCAGCAGCGAGAAATAGTGCGCCACCACGTAGGCGAACCCGATCGGCACGAGCGTGTGCGCAAAAGTCCGCGACAGATCACTCGTGCTGTAGCGGTCGCTGACACTGCGCACCCCCGCGACCCCGAGCCTGTATATCCCCGCGACGAGCGTTACAGATGCAAGCAAGCCGAGCGTGTACGCCAGCTCGAGCGAAGGCGTCTGATTAAAACCCAGCCCTGAGAACAGGCTTTGCAGGTGCGGCTCGCTGGTGCGCCACACCCCTCCGTTGCTGAGCCCGTCGAAGGTCGTCGTGCCGATCGCCGTGCAGACGAGCACGATCGTGCCCGGCATAACAGGCATGTCCGCCAGACCGCTCAGCAATCGTCGCGTGTAGACGACGCCCTGCGCATCACGGCACAGGATCGACATGCGTGAGAGCAGGTTGAAATACACGCCAAACCCATCCGCGCGCCGCGACCACTGCTCGACTCCGAACAAGGTCATGCCGGCAAGCATCGCAAGGAGATATCCAAGCGAGAGCGCCGCGAGCGTAGAGGGCTCATCGCGGGCCACATACACCAGCTCAAGCCAAGCAAACCCAATCAGACATGCCACTGCGGGCCACACGCCGAGCCTTGGGGGGTAGCGCAGCAGGGGACGCGCGAACAGACCTGGCGCCACGCGCCGTCCACCCCAGCGGATCGCCCGAGCGCACGACCGCCACGGGTTGAGCACTGCGAACACGTCCCCGAATAGCACACTCGCAACCGGTATCCCCACCCAGAACACGACATAGACGAACGTCACCGAGAAGTTCGCGTTAGCGACCTGAGCCCCCGCAAAACCGCTGTAGAGCACCAAGCCAAACAGACCTACACCGAGTGCGCTTGCAACCCAAGCAACTGGATCTGGTATCCGAAAAAGCCGTCTGCGATGCTCGCTCTGCAATTGCGGAGTCCGCCACATTGTCGACAAAGCGACGAACGAGACAACCAGCACCACCGCGGCTGTCCAGCTGAACAACCACACGGGTATCGGCAAGTCCGCCTTCCCGACTATCCCGTGCGCTTGCGCCGCCGCTGGGGACACCAGCGCCGCAAGCCCTACGCCACCGAGCATGGGTGGCAGCAGACGACGCGGGAGAATCATGCGATCGGCCAGTCTATGCAACCCCCATCCCATCATCGCCACCAACGCGCTCACCATACGAGCATCGTCTTTGTCAAGCTCGCGCTCGCCTCGCTGAGTTGCTTGCTGGCAGGAGGCTGCTCAGGACAGGTAACAGCCCGCGACAGGTCGTCTTCGGGAGAACAAAACATGTTTGGGCGCGACATTGAAAGCGCACGCCAGGTG
>JBOGYB010000108.1:0-6105 GCA_050696555.1 Solirubrobacteraceae bacterium
ACGCGAGGTCGTGGCGCGACCAGGGACGCTTGACTGGCGCAACCCGTCGCGCGACTGCGAAACCCCTCAGCTCGAGCGTTGCCGCCACGTCCATCGCCCGGTCGAGGGAGGAGCCGACTATTGCGCTCAAGAGGGTGACTCGCGTGCGCGCGCGCGAAGCAAGGCTCTCTCCGCGCGCACACACGCGAGTCACCCCAAAACGCATCAACCCACCCCCCTTCTTCGATCCGGCCGAGAGCACGGATGAACCGCTCCACCGTGCCCCACCCGCCTCGGGGGAGGGACGTGTGCGCTGTGCATCGGCGAGCCTGCGCGCGTCGTTTGCGAGCACCGGGATCATGCGTGTGGCAAGCGACGCTGTGAGCGCCGAGCGGAATGACACGCGTCGCACCGCTCGCAACAGCTCGTCGGGGTCTACCGCTAGGCTGGCTAGCGTGGTGGCAAGCATCAAGATCGTCACCTGAAGAGCAATCACCACGCCGTACACCAACGCCTCAAGCGTTAGGTTGCCCTGGCCGAACGGACCGAGGTCGCCGAGCCGCGCGAGCACGGTGAGGCCATCGCGGGACACCATTACGTTCACCACCACGATCGGGATCGCCACGATCGCCGCCGTCCGCAGCGACCGCACGAGCTCGCGTCCCACGCCCGATGCCACACCCGCAAGCACAATCGCAAGGGCAAGAGAGCACAGCACAAGTGGATGGTCGGTCGAGAGCGCCGCCACGGCGATCGCCATCGCCCACACTGCCCCCACGCTCGCGCGGGTCGCGTGCAGCGGGGACGCAAGCCGCCGGTACACGAACATGCGCCCCTCTCCCATCATGGTCCCGCGCCGCTCCTCACGCCTGCGGTGGGTAGTGACGCGGCGATCTTCGCAACCGGGTTGGGAAGCGGCAGTGCAACCTTTGCGCCCGATGCTTCGAGGGCAAGCGCGAAGCGGTTGCGCAGAGACGTTTCGTCAAACGCCTCCGCCGCACGAGCAACTCCCGCGAGATCGCTGCCGGTAACGATCCACACGGGCGCCTGCTCGCGGTAGCGAGTGGCAGCCACCAGTCCGGCGCCCCCTTCGAGCGTGCGGATCGTGTGGCCGCCTGAGTCCAACAGCTCCAATGCCTTCCCGCGGGACGTGAAGCGAGCGTAAACACCGCTCGAGCGCGGCCCTTGGGCGATCGTCTTCACGCTCGGGTCACCCCCTATGGCGGAGAATGGTCCGACGAGCACACGCAGCGTCTCCGGCCCTTCCCCACCGGACAGCGCAGCCAGCGCGGCGGGCACCCCGATACCACGCAAACGGGATAGAACCGTACGGCAGGCAGCGTCGGAGGGATCGGAGCATTCCACGCGCACGGGATAACGCTTACCGGCGATCCCCGCGAGAAATGGCTCGGGGAAGGACCCCACCACCGCAGGGATGTCGTCAGTTTGCGACCAGTCGTGCAGATCCCACCACACGCGGTCCCCGGCGTGGAGAGTGGTCTCGGCGGCCCCCTTGGTGGCCTCCAAGCCGTTGACGTAATAGAACCAATCCCACGGAGCCCCGGCTTGCGTGCCCCCTTCCAAGCCATCGACGCTCTGCACGAAGCCCCCGCCATATCGGGTGCTCACCGACGCGTTACGTCGCAGCAAGCTCATCGCGGTCTCCTGACCCACGATTTTCGGTGCGCGTGCCCCATACAGGACATGCGCACCGAAGTCGCGGGTGACCGTGAGCTGAACCCCCTTCGGCGTGCTCCCCGGCCCGAGGCCGCACCCCGCGAACGCGCAGATAGCCGCGAGCGCAACGACCGCCAGAGCCGGTGAGCGCCAAAGGGACATAGCGCGGCTAGCGGGTCACCGTCACCGCGATCTCGTCGCGAACCGAGTTGGGGGCGCTCGCAACGACCTTGTATTTACCTGCTTTTGCGAACGTGAGCTTCGCTTTGCCGGAGGCACCGGTGGTCGCAGGGCACCCACCACCACTCAGCTTCACGCCGGCGCCCGGGGAGGGCTTGCCGGTGAGGTTGGCAAGAGATGACACGCTGAATGCCACCGCTTTGCCCACGTGCGCTTTTTTCGCGGATTGCTTCACAAGCAGCACCGCCGGGTCGAACATTCCCTGCGGGCAGCTCGACGCGCTTTCCTTGGAGCACTGTGGGAAGAACAGCAGCTTCTCTTTGGCGTGCACGGCCGCGCAGATCCCTGTGGTGGAGGGCTTGTTGTCGACCCAGAACGACCAGTAGTAGCTGGAGCTGAACGAGTAGGACTCGCCCTCGATGCCTTCCAAGGAGTAGCCGAGACCGCTGAAGAATCCTCCGGCGGTCCAGTGGCCGTGCGTGGCGTCTTCCAACGCCACCGCCCCACTGGCGCCTTCGCAAACGTCGGTGGGCTTTCCGTCCTTGTTGATCGTCTTTGGCTTTGCGTTGACCGTAGTTTCGGGAAGTAGGGTCTTCGCGAGCCCCTCCACCCTGACACTGACTGGAGTTCCGCCGCTGGACGCCTGTCCTGCCATCGGCAATGCGAGAGACGACAGGGCCGCGACAGCGAACGCGCCGACGGCGAGGATACGTGAATGCTTCATGTTGGAGCCACCCTTTCCACGAGGGCTTGTGGGCTTGTGATCGGAGGCAGGTTTCCTGGCTCCCGGGCCTACCCTCCGCGCCTTCCCGACCTCCCGCGCGGGACGGTCAGTGGCTGCGCGCACATGGCGCACCACGGCTGGCATCCCCGGTTACAGTGGCGGGTCCGCGCCGGATTTGCACCGGCTTCCCTTTCCACCGACCTTATGGACGGACATATCCTACTCGCGCATAATCGGTCACGCCGTGTCGCGGCGTGACCATCGCTCAGGGATAAACCGCGGCGAGGTCTGAATCGAGGTCGGAGAGCTTCGTGCGAGCCCCCTCGTCGAGCACCGGTTTGGCGGCGATCAGCCTGCGGGCGTGATCGAGATCGTCCGATCGTCCCCATGTGAGCGCAGCGAGCACATGGCCGTCCTTCAGGTACCAGGTGGTGAAGTCGCGATCGGCGTATGAGCCGCGCACGATCTCCTCGTCCCACTCATAAGCCGGGCCGACGTACTCCAACTCGCCATCGTTGCCGAGCACCGAGTAGAAGTAGGGAACCACATCATGCGGGACGTCTTGCCCGAGCATGTTCAGCGCGGCGGTCTTGCCGTGGTTGAACGCCACGTCCCAGTGCTCGATGCGCACGCGCCCCTCGTGCAGCGGGGAGTCGTACTCGGCGATGTCCCCAGCCGCGAAGATGCCAGGCGCGGAAGTTTCCAGGCGTGAGGAGCACACTACCCCTCCACGCTCACCGGTCTGGAGGCCCGCGCGCTTGGCGAGTGCGATGTCAGGGGTGACGCCCGCACCGATCACCACAGCTTCGGTCGGCAGCTCCAGTCCACTGGTGGTGACGACCTTGCTCACACGGCCCTCACCCTCGAAGCGCTCCAAACCGTCGGACCCGTGAACGGTGACGCCGTGCGATTCAAGCAACTCCTGAAAGAAGCGTCCGGCGCGCTTGCCAAAGCCACGTTCGAGCGTGGCCTCCTCCTGCATTACGATCGTCGCCTTCTTGCCCATCAGGCTCAGCGAGGCCGCTACCTCGCAGCCGATGTAGGAACCGCCGATGAGTACCACGCTCTCGGCGTCCGCCACCCCCTCGCGGATGGCGTCAGCGTTGCCGAGAGTACGCAGGTAGTGGATCTGCTCCAGCTCGCAACCGGGGACGTTGAGGCGGCGCACGTTCGCGCCGGTGGCGATGAGTGCCTTGGAGAAGCTCACCTCCTGCTTGTCTGAGAGCTTGGCGGTATGCGCCTCGGTGTCGAGGGACATCACGCTCGTGCGGGTGAGCAACTCCACGTTTGCCTCCCCCCACCACTGCGGCGGGCGCACCTCGGTCTCCTCGCGTGCCTCCTCCCCGCGCAGGTAACCCTTCGAGCACTCGGGGCGGTTATATGGCCGATCTGGCTCGCGACCCACCAGCAGGATCTCCCCCTCGGCGCCTGACTCGCGCAGCCAGAAAGCGCAGTTGGCGGCCGCCAGGCCGCCACCGATCAGCAGATAGTCGACCGCACGGGTGCTCATCACCCGGACATTACAACCCCGGCGGATGTCTCACCGACCAGGTCGCCCACGTGGGTATGCGATCGAGGAGGCGCCAGCGTGGTCCATCTTCGTTCCTGTTCGGCCCGATGTCGGTGCCGTGATGGGAAGTGTCCAGACGTAGCCCGGCGATCACGACGAAGACATGATCGGTGGGAGCTGTGGTTGCGTAGATCGTGACCCACCGTCCCGGCCCGGGGTCGCCCCAGTGGACATAGTCCTGCGCGAGCGGGTTCAGGTGGAGGATTTCGGCGATCGGTCTCACTCCCGAGCGGTAGAGGACGTAGTTGAGCGTGCTCGAGCAGTCCTCGCTGTAGGCGCCGCGCGGATCGGGGTGCCCTGTGGGTCCGTAGGGCAGGTCTTGAAGCTCGTTGCCGGCGATCACCATCGCTTGCACAACCGGCGGGGCCTGCGCGGGCACGAGCGCCACATGACCGTCGCTCGGAGAGAGCACCGCACGTGTACCGGGAATGACCTTGACCGCACCGGCACCCGACAGGCGGACAGAGTCGCTGTCAGCCCATGCGCTCCCCGCCGTGGGTTCGGGAGCACCCCTGTACAGGGACGCCCAATGCTCGACCTCGGTGACATACCAGCCCGCGTGGTTGTAGGCGAAGATCGCCTTGCGGTAGTCGCCCGGGGCGCCAGAGGCATGGAGATAGGAGGCCATCGTGGGAATGGCATCGGCGGGATCCCACCTGTCTGCCCGTCCATCCCCATCCCCGTCCACTCCATATACGCTCCAGGTGGAGGCGAGGAACTGCGCCGGACCACCGGCGCCGGATGGATTGACCGCACCCTCCCTTGTGCAGGAGGCGTCGGGATCGCGGCCGTGATTGCACTCCACCTTGCCGATCCCCGCCAGGATCGCCCAGTCGAGGTGATAACGGGCCGCCGCTTGACGGTAGAGACTGAGGTAGCGCGGCGGGATTTCGGAGAGCGCACGAGGGGACACCCCATAGCCCGACACCCCAGACGGTGACACGGTGGAGAGGCCGGCCAGCGCGGCGACGGTCAGGGAGGCCATACCTGCCGCTCCCGCCGTGAAAGTCAGCGCGATTACGAGCTTGGTGGGCCCACCAAACGGGTTGGCCAGACTCACTCGTGCTCCACGCCGACCGGCGCGACCGGCTGATGATGGTGCTGCTCGAGCTCAGCTCGATTCGTGTGATCATGCTTGGCCAGACGCTTGACGGGGAGTGCGGGTGCGGGGAGCATCTGCCGAGCCCACCTCACAGGACGAAGAGCTACTCCTGCCCTTCGGGATATCTCCACAGTCGGTGCTTCGACAACGGCCAACGACCGTGCGACCGGTCCACGTACGGGGTTGCGTAGCAGTGCCCCCACTTGATGGCGCTTGAAGAACACTCCCCACCAAAAAGCCGAGACGAGCAGCCATTGGGTCAACCAGCCGAGTGGCAGAGATACGAGGATGCGCTGCATTACAAGCAGCGCACCGAGCACAAATGAGAAGATCAGCTTCGAGGTGATTTCTCCCAGCAGCCTGGTTGCCCAACCGGCGAAGATCGCGCGGCCGCCATTGCCTAGCGCGGGAGCCAACACGGCAAATGGCGCAAGCAGCAGCAGGAACAGGCTCATGACCGCCGCCGCCAGCAGGCGCATGGCGACCAGCCCGAACAGCAGCCCCATGCCGAGCGTACCGACCGCGATCAGGAACAGTCCGATCAAGCGCGGGAGGGTGCCGCCGTCGGAGCGGAATTCGGCCTCGGCAGCGGCGGCACCCGTGCATTTCGTGTCGTCTTCGGTTTGGCAGAGGACATGAAGCAGCGATCCGCCCTCTTTGACTGAGTTGCGCTCGGGACCGTTGGCGGGGAAAGCGAGGAACAGCTTGCCGTTCGTGTCCGCCGTTCGGACGAGCTCCTTAATGTGGAGGTTGGCCTTCGTGGAGTCGCTCGGGCGCTGCCTCGCGACAAGCGCCACAGCGGCCTTGCGCAAACGCGTATCGAGCAGCGCAGGGTCGTCGCACCAATGGACATTGCCGAACTCCAGGTAGCAC
>JBOGYB010000109.1:0-6084 GCA_050696555.1 Solirubrobacteraceae bacterium
ACCGAACACCGAGAAGCCGAGTGCCTCCCAGCGCTCGGGCTCGTCCGCCAGCGCGATCTCGTCGATCGTGCTCATGGTCATCGGCGCTCGCGGGCTGGGTCGGCTACGCGTTCAGCTTGACCTGAAGTGTCTTGAGCTGGTTGATGAAGCCCGACTCCACCATCGCCGGCCGTCCGACGATCTGCATGTTGGGGAAGCGCGCGAGCGTCTCCTCGAAGAGGATGCGCAGCTCCAATCGTGCGAGCGCCGTGCCGAGACAGAAGTGGCGCCCGCCCGCCCCGAACGCCTGGTGCTCGGTGGTGCGGCGCAGATCGAAACGCTCAGGGTCCTCGTGACGGGTCTCGTCGCGGTTGGAGGACACGTACCACATCACCACACGGTCACCCTCTTTGATCTGCTTGCCTTTCAGCTCGGTGTCTTTCGTCGCTGTCCGCCTGAAGTGGGCGAAGGCGGGGAACATGCGCAGCGACTCCTCCACGACCTGGGGCGCAAGCTCCGGGTTCTCAAGCGCTAGTCGGAGCTGCTCGGGGTCTTCAAGCAGCGCGCGCATACCGCTGCAGTAGGTGGCCTTGGTGCTGTCGTTCCCCGCTGCCACGAGCAGGAAGAAGCCCATCACGATCTCGTGCTCCTCGAGCTTCTGCCCGTCCACCTCGGCGTGTACAAGCACGCTCGTGAGATCATCTGTCGGGTTCTCTCTACGCGCCGCGATCATCTCGCCGCAGCGTTTGAAGATCTCGGGGATCTCTTTCTCCATCACCGCCTCCACCCCGTCGGGGTTGAGGTCGGGATCGCCTGCCCCGAGCGTGGAGTTCATCAGGCGCGCCCAGGTCGCGTCGTCCTCCGGCGGGATCCCCATGAAGCTGCCGATCACGCGCGACACCACCGGCTGAGCCACGTCGTTGACCAGGTCCACCGTCTCGCGCCCCTCGATGCTGTCGAGCGTTTTCTTCACGATCTCCCTGATCGCGTCCTCGTGGGCGGCGATGCGCTTGGGTGTGAACCCAGCCTGGAAGAGCGCCTTCACGCGGTCGTGCTTGGGGGGGTCCATCCCTATGAACATCGCCCGCGCCAGCTCTACCGGGAACACGGAGGAGACAACCGTCACCCCGCCCACCTCAGAGGAGTAGGTCTGCCAGTCACGGCTGACCGTGTGTACGTCCTCGGCGGTGGTAACCGACCAGAAGCCACCCTCCTCGGGGAATTCGCTGATCTCTCGCGTCCAGTGCACCGGGCAGCCGGCTCGCAGCTCCTTGAACAGCTTGTGGGGCGGGCCGTCCACCCAGTGCTCGCGCTCGAGCACGCACTGATCCTCGAGCTTGGTGTCGGTTGCTGTCATCGGAGCCTCCAATCGGCTGCGCAGGGGATGCGGCGCGGGTTGTGGCGTCGATCTTACTCGTCCTCGAGCAATTTGGCTACGCAGCCAGTCGCGCGCCCGCGCCGAGGAAGCTGTCGTGCGATTTGCGTTTCGAGGACATACCGTTCGTGGATGGACTTGAAGAAAGTCTTGGCATGCCTTATCTTTTATGAATGGCCACCAAGGAAAATATGCGCTCAGCGGCGATCGAGGACTACAGCAAGGCGATCTACACGCTTGAAAGTCGCGCCGACGAGCCAGTCTCTACGAACGCGCTCGCCGAGCGCCTCGAGCTGACTACCGGCTCGGTGTCGGGGATGCTCAAGAAGCTCGACGAGCTCGGCCTGATCTCCCATGTGCCCTACCGCGGTGTGCGACTCACCCCCGAGGGGCGCAAACTCGCGCTCGAGGTGATCCGCCACCACCGCCTGCTCGAGCTCTACCTGGCGGAGGCCCTGCACATGCCCTGGGATCGGGTGCACGACGAGGCGGAGGTGCTCGAGCACGTCCTCTCCGAGGAGCTCGAGGAGCTGATCTCAGCCAAGCTCGGTAACCCCACGATCGATCCGCATGGCGACCCCATCCCCAGCGCCGACCTCGAGCTCGACGAGCACCCCACCCGCAGTCTGGAAAGCCTTTCACCCGGCGACGAGGGGATCTTCGTGCGCGTGTCAGACGCCGACCCGGAGATGCTGCGCTACCTCTCCGATCGGGGCATCCTGCCCGGTGGGCGCATACACGTACTCGAACGCCAACCGTTCGGAGGCCCGTTGCTCGTAAGCGTCGACGGCTGCGAGCACACCCTCGGCGGAGGGTTGCTGCACGCGATGCGCATCGATGTGGAGTCTTCGGTCGTAAGCGAGGAGAGCGCGTGAGCATCCTCACCGCCAACGGAGCCCGGCGATGAGCGAGACGGCTCTACGGCCTGCCGCCGCGCTCGAGGGGGCCTCGGTCGCGATCCCCGACGTCGCACCCGCGCCGAGCGCCCTGGAACAACTGCTCGCGCGGGGGAGGGTGCGGGCGACACTTGCGATGCTCGGCCCCGCATTCGTGGCGTCGGTCGCCTACGTGGACCCCGGCAACTTTGCCACCAACATGCAAGGTGGAGCACGCTTCGGGTACCTGCTGCTGTGGGTGGTGCTCGCCGCGAACCTGATGGCGATGCTGATCCAGTATCTGTCAGCGAAGCTCGGGATCGTCACCGACCGCGACCTTCCCCAGCTCTGTCGCGAGCGCTTCCCCCGTGCCGTCACCTGGGGTCTGTGGGCTCAAGCGGAGCTGATGGCGATGTCCACCGACATCGCCGAGTTCCTCGGCGCGGCACTGGGCCTGAACCTGCTGTTCGGTGTCCCATTGCTTCCCGCGGGTCTCATCACCGGTGTGATCGCGTTTGTGATTCTGGAGTTGCAGACGCGCGGCTACCGCCGCTTCGAGCTTGCCATCAGTGCGCTGCTGGGGATTGTGTTTCTCGGGTTTCTATACGAGGCGCTTCGCATCGGACCGTCCGCTCGCGCGTCGCTTGGCGGCCTGCTTCCCGGTCTGCACGGCACGAGCTACCTCTACCTGGCGGTAGGAATCATCGGCGCAACCGTTATGCCCCACGTCATCTACCTCCACTCGGCGCTCACCAACGGTCGCATGGCCTGCCGCAACGACTCCGAGCGCCGGCGCGTGCTGCGGTTTGAGAAGCTCGACGTGGTGATCGCACTGGGGTGCGCCGGGATCATCAACATGGCGATGCTCGCAGTGTTCGCCAAGCTCTTCCACACGTCTGTGCTCTCTGGGATCGATACGATCGGGGCGGCTCACGCCCAACTCGGCCAGCTCGTCGGCGGTGGTGCCGCGCTCGCGTTCGCGGTCGCCCTGTTTGCCTCCGGCGCCTCCTCCTCCAGCGTCGGCACGTATGCCGGGCAGGTGGTGATGTCGGGGTTCATCAACGTGAACATCCCGCTGCTGGCACGCCGCGCGGTGACGATGCTCCCCGCGATCGCGATCCTGGCGGTCGGCATGAGCCCGACGTCGGCACTCGTGCTCAGCCAGGTGGTGCTCTCCTTCGGCATTCCCTTCGCGCTGGTGCCGCTCGTGATGCTCACGAGTCGCGCCGACGTGATGGGTGTGCACGTCAACCGTCGCCACACCACTCTCGCGGCGTTTGCGATCGCGGGGCTCATCACGCTGCTGAATGCCTTCCTGATCTACCAGCAACTGCTCGGCGGGTAGGCGGCCTCCTCATTGCCGCAGGGCACGACGCGACCGTCACACGGCGGCGCCGTCCGAAGGCCGCTGCTCAGCTCGCGCGCCTGCCACGACGGATTCCCAACAACAACCACAGCGGATATGTGGCGAAGATCGCGGCGGAGATCTTGTGGGTGCGCGGCCCGGCCGCTTTCCAGTCAAACCGGAACACACCTGAATTGAGCATCCAGTCGCGACCGGATGCCGCGCGGCACATCTTCCAAACAGGCTTTGTCCAACCCTGGTCGAGGTAGAGACCAACGCTGATGCCCCAGAACACAATCATGTAGGCGGCTCCCACCTTGGCATCGCGCATGGGGCTCGGCTCCATGTCGCGTGTGATGCGGGCGTATGTGCGTCCCCCGCTGTAGAGCAGTGGTGGATCGATCAGGAACGACATGGGGGCATCTCCTGTCCTAGAAGTTTGAAGGCGAGCCGAGTGGCAAGCGCCATGATCGTCATCTGTGGGTTCACTCCGAGCGAGCTAGGTACCACTGACCCATCCGCCACGTACAAGCCCCTGGTGCCGTGCACCGCGAGGTCGCCATCCACGACCCCGTGTGTTGCCCGCGCATCGGCGCGGGCTGTCCCGAGCGGGTGGAACGCCATCAACTTCAGGTCTCGCAGGCGCGCCCGCTCGGGAGTCACGCCGTCGGGAAGCGGGAGATACACCTCACGTGCGCCCGCCGCCTGAAACAGCTCGCGCATACGCGCGATACCCGTACGGAAGCGCCGCAGGTCCCCGTCGCTGAGGTCGTAGCGGATCAGGGGCCGGTTGTGCACGCTACGCACGCTCCCGCGCGAGCTGTCGGACACCATCACCCCGAACTGCGCGAGGTGTCGGTAGTCGGCCATCGCCTTTTCATGGCGCGCGCCGGTGAGTGGCAGCGACGTCGCCGCGTACGCCGGGGGGCCCGCCACGCCCTCGAAGATGATGCCCTCGTCGGCGAACTCGTCCACGTAGAAGCTCTGCGGTACTCCGCGGGCCATATCCACGACCTCGTCCATACGCGCGAACACGGCCGTGGCGGGGTGCAGCGAGAGGTTTCTCCCAAGTTGCCCCGAGGCTCCGTCGAGCCCACTGCGCGACAACAACAGTGGGGTGTTTATCGTCCCTGCCGCCACGATCACCCCCGGTGCGCGCACTTCGAGCGGGGCGCCACTTGCCATTCGTGCCCGCACTCCGGTCGTGGCCTGCATGCCGGTTGCCCTGCCACCCGCGCTCGCGGGGAGACCGCTGCCCCCGTTGAGGGACGACCCGCCGACGCCGTCCACGAGCACGCGCTCCACGCGGGCGCCGGTCACGATTCGTGCTCCTGCTCGCTCGGCGCGCGGGATATAAGTGATGCCTGTGTGCTGCTTGGCAGACGTGGGGCACCCGAACGCACACACCCCCGATCCCACGCACCCGCGCGCGTTGCGGCTGAGATAGCCGGCCGACCAGCCCAGCCTCTCCGCTCCACGTCGTGCCACCGCGGCATTGTTGCCGGCTAGCTCGGGAGTCACCTCACTCACCGACAGGGCCTGCTCGACGCGCTCGAAACAGGGACGCAGGGACTCCTCGTCGACGTCGAGCCC
Source organism: Solirubrobacteraceae bacterium (assembly GCA_050696555.1). Taxonomy (GTDB): domain Bacteria; phylum Actinomycetota; class Thermoleophilia; order Solirubrobacterales; family Solirubrobacteraceae; genus Palsa-744. The sequence goes on from JBOGYB010000109.1 coordinate 5,168, forward strand.
GAACTCCCGTGCCCAGCGGTCGAGCACACGCGGCGGCGTGCGAAAGCAGGTACCCGAGTTGATCAGCGTTGTACCCCCCAAGCCGCTGCCGAGCGGCAGCATGATCGGCGGCGCTCCCAACGTCATAGTCTGGCCACCGTCGCGGTAGAGCCGGGCAAGCATCTCCGGCGGTCGTGCGGTGAAGCTGTCGGGGTCGTGCCAGTGGCCCTCCTCCAGCACAACCACCCTCATCCCACCCTCCGCCAGCTCGGCGGCCACCACTGCGCCACCTGCCCCGGCGCCGATCACGCACACGTCGGCCTCGATGCGCTCGGCGCTCACGGCCGTCCCTCCGCCCGTCGCAGCGCTCGCCCGCGAGCCACCACCTCGGCGCCGTCCCATCCGAGGGCACGGCCGACGGCAGGGTCGTCGTAGCGGCCGAGCGACAACACGATGTGGGCGAGCTGGTTGAGGGTGGGCGCTCGGGCTAGCAGCGCCGCTCCACGCGGTCGGCGAGCAAGCGCCACGAGCGCGCGCATACCGGCGCGCTGCATCGGCGGGGCGGACGCTATGAACGTGTCGAGCGGGCTGCGCGATATGAAGCCTGTACGCATGGCTCGGCCACCGTATCAGTGGCGGGGGAGAAGTTGGCTACACGGCCAAACAGAGTCGGAGGTCGACGGGTGGCGTCGGTCAGGGGTGTGGACGTGAAGGTGGATCAGCCGTCGGGGAAGGGCGCAAGCGTCACACCGTGGTCGTGCTCGCGCATGCCCAGCTCGTACGCCGCGCCATGAGGGGTGTGAAGCGTTGTGGCCGCCCCGCCGCGCGGCCGCACATTGAGCGCCAACATCGCCACCGAGCAGTTGACCACGTCATGCTCCCCGCCGTCGGGGTCGGCGTAGCGCCAGCCCGCGGATGCCCCCTGCGGTGTGTCTATG
>JBOGYB010000110.1:0-6074 GCA_050696555.1 Solirubrobacteraceae bacterium
GACGTAGACCGCGCCGAACAGCCCGCCGACCCACGCCCACGCGGGGGCTTTGCCGACTTGGGCGAAGCTGCCCAGCCCGCCGTAGAAGAGCGAGGCGACGAGCGCCAGCCCGATGGTGCCGACCACAAACGAGAACGTCGCCGCCTGCACGCTGCCGATGCTCTTGCCAAGACGCGAGTTGACTGGGGCCTGCATGCCGACGAGCACGCCTGCGACCGCCGCCAGTGCCACGGCGAGCCCCCGTGTCACTTCGCCTCCAGCCAGTTGTGGCCGACGCCGATATCGACGGCCATCGGCGGGGTGTGACTCCACACGCCGCACATCTCCTCCTCGATCAGCAGGCACGCGGCCTCGCGCTCCTCGGGGGGCGCTTCGAACAGCAGCTCGTCGTGGATGGTGAGGATCAGTCGGGTGGAGAAACCACCCTCTGAGAGCGCGTGGTGACAGCGGACCATCGCGAGCTTGATGATGTCGGCGGCGGTGCCCTGGATGACAGTGTTCACGGCGAGCCGCTCGCCGAGTGTGCGCACCTGGTAGTTGCGGGCGCGCAGCTCCGGGATCTGACGGCGCCGACCCCAGAGGGTGGTGACGTGGCCCTCCTCCTTGGCGCGTTCGATCGTGTCGGCCATGAACTGCGCGACGCGGGAGAAGCGGGCGAGGTAGGCGTCGATGAACTCTTTGGCCTCCTCCAGCGGGATGTTGAGACGGTCGGCGAGACCGTAGTCGGAGAGGCCGTAGACGATGCCGTAGTTGATCATCTTGGCCTTCGCGCGCATGCCCGGGTCAATTTTTTCGGGACCCGCCCCCCCCACCTGGAACACCTGCGAGGCAGTGGCGGTGTGGACGTCTTCGCTTTTCTCGAAGATCTCTTCCAGCACCGGCTCCGATGCGGCGTGGGCGAGCACGCGCAACTCGATCTGGGAGTAGTCGGCGGAGACGAGCAACCACCCCTCCTCCGCCTCGAAGCAGCCACGGATCTCTCGTCCTAGGGATGTGCGGATCGGGACGTTCTGCATGTTGGGGTTGGTGGAGGCGAGGCGTCCGGTCTGGGCTCCTGCCTGCAGGAAGGTGGTGTGGATGCGCGAGCGGTCGTCCACCTGGTCGGGGAGAACGTCGAGGTAGGTCTTGATCAGCGTGGAGAGCTCACGCCAGCGCTCGATGTGAGGGACGATCTCGTGCTCGTCGCGGATGGCTTGCAGCACACGGGCATCTGTGGAGAAGCCCGTCTTGCCACGGCGCTTGCGCGAGAGACCGAGCTTCTCGAACAGGATCTGCCCAAGCTGCTGGGGGGAGCCGATCGTGAACTCCTCCCCCGCAAGCTCGTAGATACGACGTTCCAGACCGTCTATCTCCTCCCGCACGCGGGCGGTTATCTCCTGCAACCGCGCCACGTTGAGGCGCACCCCGAGCAACTCCATGTCGCGGAGCACCGACACCAGCGGGAGCTCGACGTCGCGCATCAGTCCGTCGAGGCCGCGCTCTGCGATCTGCTCGCGCTGCCAGGCGGCAAGCGCGGCGAGCAGCAGCGCGTCGGCGGCAACCGGGTCCTCGACGTCGGCGACGAGACCGCGCTCTTCACAGAGCTCGGCGAAGGGATAACCACGGCGGGCGGGCTCCAAGAGGAAGGCGCCGAGCAGAGTGTCGTGAGCGAGACCCGGCGGAACAACCTCCAGTGACTTGGCGTCGTGGGCGACCACCGCACTGTCGCCACATGCCCTCACAACCTCCCCCGGGTTAGCACAGTCACCGACGAGCACCCCGGAGCGCGAGACGCGCGCGGCAGCCTTCTTTCCTTGCGTCGCACCCACAGGGGGCGGGTCGGGGGTGACGGCGAAGCGCCACGGCGAGCCGGTGGCAAACAGCTCCCCCTCCTGCACCTCGGCGGGACGTACGGCGACACACAGCTCCTGCGGAGTCGTGCCGCTTGCGGTCTTCAGGTTCGCGATGTCGACGAGAGCGCCGTTGCGCACGCGCCCGGTGAGGGTGACCTCGTCGGAGGAGGAGGACTTGGCCAGCTCGGCCTCCCCCAGTGCCTCTTCCAGGCGGCGTAGCGGGTCGCGCAGCTCGTGGCGGCGAAAAACCTCGCGCAGGCGCGAGCGATCGGGCTCGCGCGCGGCCTCGCTCTTGAGGTCGAACTCGACCGGCAGATCGCGCTGGACGGTGGCAAGACTCTTGGACATGCGCGCGTCCTCGGCGTGGTCGATGAGGTTCTGGCGGCGCTTGGGGCCACCGATGTCGCGCACATGCGAGAGCACACCCTCGAGCGAGCCGTACTTTCCGATCAGCTCACTGGCGGTCTTCTCACCAATTCCGGGAATCCCCGGAATGTTGTCGGAGGTGTCCCCCTTCAGACCGTAGAAGTCGGGGATCAGCTCCGGGGGGAGACCGTAGCGGTCGATCACGGCTTGGTGGTCGTACAGCTTGGTCTCGGTGATACCGCGAGCGGTGGCCATCACCTGTACGAGCCCCTGCTCGTCGATCAGCTGGAAGACGTCGCGGTCGCCCGTGACGATCGTGACCGGGACGCCGGCGGCGCGCGCCTGCTCGGCGAGCGAGGCGATAACGTCGTCAGCCTCATAGCCCTCCAACTTGACGTTGCGGTAGCCGAACGCCTCTACGAGCGGTTCCATCTCCGGCCACTGCATCTTGAGCAGGTCTGGGCGCGAGCGCCTGCCCGCCTTGTAGTCAGCAAACATCTCGGTGCGCCCGGAACTGCCGGCGTCCCAGGCGACCATAGTCGGTTGCACGCCGTGGTCGGTGACGATCTTCACGAGCATCGAAGCGAAGCCGAAGATCGCGTTCGTGGGCTCGCCGGTGGATGTGGCGATCGACTCCGGCAGCGCATAGAAGGCCCGGTAGACGAGGCTTGGACCATCGATCAGAAAGAGACGGCGCTCCACGCGGAGCACTTTATTGCTCAAAGGGATGACTCGCGTGCGTGCGCGGAGAGAGCCTTGCTCCACGTACGCGCGCGCGAGTCACACCTAAAAGGCACACCACAACACCTCGACGCGGGGCGGAAAGAGCGAAGCAAATAACATGCCGGACCGCCCCGCCGATCCGATCGGCCTATTCCAGGAGCCTCATGCAAGCAAGCGTCACCCCAAGCGCGCAGTATCGCCTGACCATCCGCGTCAAGATCGACGAGGGAAAGAACATGCTGGGCCAGGTGACCGACATGATCGGGGAGCAGGGCGGGATGGTGGTCGCCGTGGACCTGGTGGAGGCCGGAGCGGACCACAGCGTGCGGGACATCGTGGTGGATGCGTCCAACCGCGATCACTGGAACCGCATCCTCTCGGCGATCGGATCGCTCCTTGGGGTCGAGGTGATCGACACGACCGACCGTACGTTCCTCCTGCATGTGGGGGGAAAGATCGAACAGCACAACAAGCATCCGTTGAAGACCAGAGACGACCTCTCGATGGCCTACACCCCAGGTGTGGCGAGGGTGTGCACGGCGATCAAGGACGACCCCGACAAGGCTTTCCAGTACACGATCAAGCGCAACACGGTGGCGGTGGTGAGCGACGGCACAGCGGTGCTTGGCCTCGGTGACATCGGCCCCGCGGCAGCGATGCCGGTGATGGAGGGCAAGGCGTGTCTGTTCAAGGAGTTCGCGGGGGTAGACGCCTTTCCGATCTGCCTGGACACCAAGGACACGGATGAGATCGTCAGAGCGGTGAAGTTGATCGCGCCGGCGTTCGGGGGGATCAACCTCGAGGACATATCCGCGCCGCGGTGCTTCGAGATCGAGGAGCGGCTCAAGCAGGACCTTGACATCCCCGTGTTCCACGACGACCAGCACGGAACGGCGGTGGTTGTGATGGCGGCACTGCTTAACGCCGTGAAGCTCACAGGCAGGAACCTCGAGGATTTGAAAGTGCTCGTGATCGGCCTCGGCGCGGCGGGTGTGGCGGTGACGAAGATCCTGCTGGAGGCGGGGGTGCGGGACATCGTGGGGGCAGATTCGCGAGGTGCGCTTAGCACACAGCGGTCGGACTACGTCGACGGCACGATGAACCCGGTGAAGCGGTGGTACGCGGAGTCCACGAACCGCGAAGGGCGCACAGGCACACCGGCCGACGCGATCGAGGGCGCCGACCTGCTCGTGGGTCTTTCCGGCGCGCGTGCCCTGCCAGTGGAGGCGCTCGCGAAGATGAAAGAGGACGCGATGGTGTTCGCGATGGCGAACCCCAACCCCGAGGTGATCCCCGAGGAGGCCGCGCCCTACGTGCGGATCATGGCGACCGGGCGCTCCGACTACCCCAACCAGATCAATAACGTGCTGTGCTTCCCCGGGATCTTCCGCGGGGCGCTTGACGTGCGTGCGAAAGCGATCACCGAGGAGATGAAGATGGCGGCGGCGAAGGCGATCGCAGAGATCGTCACCGATCAGGAGCTGCGCGACGACTACATCATCCCCTCGGTGTTCAACCGCGACGTGTCCCCCGCCGTGGCAGCGGCGGTCGCCGATCAGGCGCGTGCTAGCGGAACCGCGCTCGCGGGCAGCGAGGTGGGATTTGCACAGAGCGATACGCTGACCGGGATGGGCGAGCAGCGAGCACGGACCGACCAGTAGGTCACAACCATGCGGTTGACAGTGACGGGCGCGACGGGTTTGATCGGCCCACGGCTGGTGCGGTCGCTGCAATCACGTGGTGACGAAGTGACGGTTCTCTCACGCAATCCCACCCGGGCGCAAGCGACGTTGCCGGGCGTGGAGGCGGTGCATTGGGATCCGATGAGCCGGGGGACACCCGCCGAGGCACTGCGGGGACGCGACGCGGTGATACACCTGGCGGGGGCGAACATCGCCCAGCGTTGGACGAAGAGCGCGAAGCGGGCGATCCGCGAGAGTCGTGTGAGCGGCACCAGAGAGCTCGTACGGGGATTGGCATCGCTGGCGGCGGAGGAGCGCCCGCAAACACTCGTGAGCTCCTCCGGGGTTGGGTACTACGGCGCGCATGGGGACGAGCCGATCGACGAGGAAGCACCCCCGGGAATCGACTTCCTCGCGCAGACTTGCGTCGTGTGGGAGGAGGAGGCACGTGCGGCGGAGCGACTCGGAGTGCGCGTGGTGAGGTTGCGCACAGGGGTAGTACTGGACCCAGGTGGGGGAGCGCTCGGCAAGATGCTTCCACCTTTCAAGCTGGGCCTGGGAGGGCCGGTGGGGAGCGGCAGGCAATACATCTCCTGGATTCATGTGGACGACCTCGTGGAGATCGCGATCGCGGCGGTGGGGGACAAGCAGTGGCACGGCGCCGTGAACGCGACAGCGCCCGAGCCGCAACGCAACCGCGATTTCTCCAAGGCGCTCGGGAAAGCGCTGCGCCGTCCCTCGCTGCTACCGGTGCCAGGTGTGGCGCTGCGGGCGATGTATGGCGAGATGGCGACGATCGTGACGACTGGCGCACGCGTTCTCCCCGCACAGGCGCTGGTGCACGGCTACGAGTTTCACTACCCCCAGCTCGACGCCGCGTTGCGCGCCGCGCTCGCTTGACGACGGCTTTCAAACCTGAACTTTGAACATTCGCCAGAAGACCGAGGCTCCGTGGAGGATCCGGTCGATGGCGTACGTCGAGAGCGTGGCTTCTCCGCTCGGCTGGATGGAGTAGACGCCGAGCACCGAGTGGCGGTCGTGGGTGTCGAGGAGCTCTTCGATCACCGCTTGACGGTCGTCACCGTGGGTTCCTGCGTCGCGAATCGCGGCGAGGACCACGCTCATCGTCTCGTAACCGTAGAGCACGTAAGGGCCGGGGGCAGCAGCGAAGCGCCGTCGATACTGCGTGAGCACGCGGTGGCTCGAGACCGGATATGAGCTCGAGGGCAGCAGCGGCGAGCCGATCGTGGTCACACTTTCGGCGGCACCGAGGTTGGAGGTGAAGACCGGGTTGTGCATCGCGCTCGATGCGAGCAACGCGAGATGCGGGTTGGAGGCATGCAATTCGCGGAACAGTCGCGCCGCTTCGCTTGTGGCGGTGGCGCTAACGAACACTCCCTGGGCGCCGCTCTCAGCAATCTTCTTGACCTCGCCCGTGAAGTTCGCGCCCGGGTTGATCGCGATCGTGTCT
>JBOGYB010000111.1:0-5969 GCA_050696555.1 Solirubrobacteraceae bacterium
CTCGCGCGCCAGCCTTTGACAAAGGTTCGTTGAGGTTGCCGCACTTCGGCGACTGCACGCACGAGGGGCAGCCGCTTTTGCACGGGCACTCCGCGATCAGGCGGTGGGCGTCGCGGCATAGCTCCTCGAAGCGCTGGTAGGCCAGGCGCGTGATACCGATACCGCCGGGGTGGCCGTCGTAGATGAAGATCGTGGGGCCGCCCGTCTGAGGATGGGCGTTGGTCGACAGTCCGCCGATGTCCCAGCGGTCGCACATCGCAATTAGTGGGAGCACGGCGATCTGGGCATGCTCGGTGGCGTGCAGCGAGCCCAGCAGCGCGTCCATCGGGATCGTCATTTCGCCACCGGTCCCCTCACTCTCCTCCAGTCCGCCGCCGCTGGGGGCGCGGCGGAGACCCCTCAAAGCGGCGGCATCAAGCTCGAACCACAATGCCTGCGTAGAGAACGAGGTCTGCGGCAAATCGAGCATCACGAGGTCCACCTGCGCATGGTCGGATAGCCGCTTGCGCTGGTAGCCGAGTACGGTCTCGGTGACCGACACCTCGCCGAAGGAGAGGGTCACGCCGAGCGTCTCGCGGCGGTCGAGCAGGCGCTCGATGTTGGTGTCCGTCTCGCGCTTGGGCTGCGTGTACCAATCGCCGTTGAAAGGGGCGACGAGCGCGCGACGGTTCTCAAGGTCAAGTTCGCGCACCTCGTAGGTGCGGCCCTGGTGCAAGTAGATAGCGCCGTCGTGGACCGTCGAGTGGGCACGCGCGGCCTCGGTCTGGCCAAGCAGCTCGCCGGAGGAGACGTCCACGATCGCAAAGCTCTCCGGCGAGGAGGAGCGCAGCGAGATCTTCGCGGCGGGGTAGTCGGCGGGGTGGCGGAGCACGTAGCTCTCCGCGCCGCCACCGCCGCGGCCGCCAGGAGAGTGCTTGGCAGTGCGCTTGCGCAGCAGCCCGGCGGAGACGAGCGCCTCCGCGTGGGCCTCCCAGCGTGGGCCGAAGAACTCGGCGTCGCCTTTCTCCAATGGCCCCTCGTAGGCGGCGCACAGCAGATGCGCCTGGTGGATTTGCGCGCTCTCGTGGTCGAGGATCGCCGCCTCCACCGGGCGCTCCAGGAACTCGTCGGGGTGGCGGCAGAAGAACTGGTCGAGCGCGTCCTCGCCCGCCACGTACACGGCGAGTCCCTTGCCACGGCGTCCGGCCCTCCCCCACATCTGGCGCAGCGCGGCGACCGTGCCGGGGAACGTCACCACGACCGCGGCGTCCAGCTCGCCGATGTCGATCCCAAGTTCCAGGGCATCGGTGGTGATGACGGCACGCAGCTCCCCGTTCATGAGCCGCGCCTCAAGCTCGCGCCGCTGCTGGGGGGTGTAGCCGGCGCGGTAGGGTGCGACCCGCTCAGCCAGCTCAGCATCGGTGCGCTCGAGGTCTTCTGTGAGCATGCGCGCGAGCAGCTCGACTCCCTTGCGGGACTTCATGAAGCAGATGCAACGCGCTCCATCGCGCACGAGCCGGGCGAGCAGCTCGGCAGCCTCACCCAGCGCAGAGCGCCGCGCGCCAACCGCCTCGTCGGTGAGCGGGGGGTTCCACATCGCGATCTGCCTGCGCGGGGTCGGCGAGCCGTCGTCGTCAACAAGGGCGACGTCCTCAAGGCCAGTGAGGCGCTCCGCCAGCTCCACGGGGTTGGCGATCGTGGCGGAGGCAAGCAGTACGCGCACGTCGCTGCCGTAAGCGGCCGCCACTCGCAAGAGCCGGCGCAGGACGTTGGCGACGTGTGAGCCGAACACGCCGCGGTAGACGTGCGCCTCGTCGACCACCACGATCCGCAGGTGGGCGAAAAGTCGCTCCCACGAGCTGTGGTGGGGGAGGATGCCGAGGTGCAGCATGTCGGGATTGGTGAGCACCACGTTCGCCTTGCGCCTCACGTCCCCGCGCGCGTCGCGGGGGGTGTCGCCGTCGTAGATCGCGGGACGAACCTGCTTGGGCAGGCCGAACGCGTTCAGCGCGCGAGCTTGGTCTTGTGCGAGGGCCTTGGTGGGGTAGAGGTAGAGCGCGCGCGCAAACGCGTCGCCGCAGAGCATGTCGAGTGTGGGCAGGTTGAAGCACAGCGACTTGCCTGAGGCGGTGCCGGTGGTGACGATCGTGGTGTGCTCCCATGCCGACGCGAGCGCTTGCGCCTGGTGGGAATAGAGCCGCTCGATTCCCACGCGCTCCAATCCCGCGATCACGTCGGGGTGCAGCCCGGGGGGGATGTCGACGAGCTTCGCTTCCCCGGGTCCTTCGCGCGCTTCGCGCACCACGCGACCGTCCTCGCGCGCCTCGTCCAGCAGGGCGCTCCACGGCTCGATCAAGCGCTCGGTGGCCACGCCTTGCGATAGTAGTGGCGATGGCCTGTCCCGCTTCCAGGCGCACGACGAAAGCGCGCATCTTCCAACATTCGCCCGCCGTGGCGGTGCGCCTATGAGCGTGCGCTGCCTCTATCTCGACCTCGACGGCACCCTGCTCGGGCGCGGCGCCTCGCTCGTGCACGACGGCGAGGGGAACGTCTCCTTCGAGGGGTTGCGCGCGATCCAGGCGTGTCTGCGGGCGGACGTGGAGATCGTGCTGATGTCGGGTCGCCGTCGCCAGCAGGTGGCCGAGGACGCGCGCCTGCTCGGCCAAAGCTCCTACATCTTCGAGGCGGGCGCGTGCGTGGTTCTGGGTGCGGGGCTGCTCGGGCCTCCCGGAGCGCCCACGACGGTGCGTCCGGGTATCGCGCCCGCCGGTGGCGAGGAGCACTGGCTCACTGGTGACATGATTCCCGGCGAGCTATCGATCGCGGAGCAGATCGATCGCAGCGGAGCGCCCACGATGCTGCTGGAGCGGTACGAGGGACGGCTCGAGTACCACGAGCCGTGGCACGTCAACCGTGAAGTGTCACACCTGTTCCGCGGGCTGGTGGACGCCGCCGAGGTGGACGCTCTGCTCATGGAGCATGGTCACAAGCAGCTGCGGTTGGTGGACAATGGCGTGGTGAATCGCCGCTCGCCGGCGCTCGCGAAACTGCCTCACGTGCGCGGCTACCACCTTGTGCCCGCCGGAGCCTCCAAGGCGGCGGCAGTCGCCTTTCACATGCAGGTGCGGGGGTATGTGCGCGAGGAGACGCTCGCGGTGGGAGACTCGCGCGAGGACCTTGCCTGCGCCGAGCACGTCGGGTCGTTCTGGCTTGTCGGCAACGCCGTCGAGCGCGACCCCTCGATGCGCGAAGCGATGGGGTCGTATGGGAACGTCCGCGTCGCCGAGGCGGGGCACGGCGCGGGCGTCTACGAGGCGGTGGTGAGCACGTTGGTGTCCTGAGCCAGGGGGCACGGCGGCGGATGTCTAGGAGGCGGGGGCGCGTTGGCGCCCCGAGTCAGGGTGCGGGTCAATCGAGAATGCGCTCGCGCTTCTCCTCCTCGTAGAGCCGTTCCACGACGAACTCCTTCAGCAGCGTCTGGTAGCCGGTGTTGCGGCTGGCGGCGAGGTCCTTCAGGCGCTTGATTGTGAATTCGTCGAAGCGCACCGCAACGGGTGTCGTCCTGCCCCTTGCCCGCGGTGGTCGCGTGGCGTGACCGCGCTTTTCGCGCTCCCCGACCTCGGCGATTTCTGCCTCGTTCTGCTTCACGTACTTGTCGTCCTTGGGATCGTCGTCATTGGGGACGGGAGTCATAGATTCCTCCTAGCTACTATTGTGACTACTACCAGTAGCCACAATAGTAGTAGATCCAAAAAGAGAGTTATACATCTCTCGATAGTCGCTCCCACACGCGGCGCCAGAAGCCGGGCTTCGGCCGCCGCCGCCAGCGGGCCGGCGGCGGGACGGTGGTGCGCACAAGCGCGACCCACTCCTTCAGCGGCAGCTCCCCCGCGATGAGCCTCCCGAGTGCGCTCGTCACCGGCGCCTCCACGCCTGCGCGCTCCATCGTGCGCGCCAGCAGTGGAACCCACTCCAGTGCCTCCACGGCCTGACCGATGCGCGCCGGGATCTCGGCGGCTGGGACATCCTCGGCAAGCAGCTCGCCGGCGCGGCGGTTGCGACTCTCCCTCGCGAGGGCGGTGGCGAGCAGGTCGCCCACGCCCGCCAACCCGATCATCGACTCTGGGCGCCCCCCCAACGACTCGGCGTAGCGCCACACCTCGGCAAAGATGTGCCCGGCGGCCGCTCCCGCCGCGTTGGCGCCCTGGGCCTCGGTAGCTCCGGCGGCTAGTGCGGCGGCATTCTTGGCTGCTCCCGCCAGCTCCACGCCGACGGGGTCGTTGGATTGCTCGCATACGACCCCGGCGCGGGTGAACACCTGCGCGAGCGTACGCGCCAGCTGCTCGTCCGAGCAAGCGACGACCAGGCCGGCGCCGAAGCGCACCATCTCCTGCGCGTGCGCGGGGCCGCCGACGCAGGCGACGCGCTCTGAGCCGAACAGTGCGCCGAGGACGGCGGTTGGGGCGATCCCGTCCGGGGGGACGAGCCCCTTGGCAACCGACACGACGGCCGTGCGCTTGCCCAACTCGGCAGCCCTGAGAGCGGAGATCGCCACGTCGAGCCCACGCGAGGGGACGGCGAGGAAGACATAGTCTGCGCGTGCCACCCCTGCCGATGCGGGCTCGATGCGCAGCTGGGTGGGCAGCTCGACGCCCGGGAGGTAGGCCTTGTTCTCACGCTCGGTGGAAAGCGACTCGGCCTGCTCGACCGAGCGCGTCTGAAGTGTGGTGCGCAGGCCGGCGCGAACGAGCAGCACCGCCAGCGCTGTGCCGAACGAGCCCGCCCCGATCACGGTGGCCCTACGCGCCACGGGGCTCGGGAGCGTGCGTGCGCGTGCCGGGCGCACCGGCTTTGCGGCAGCGGTGGGCGAGGCGTCCGCGACGGGCGGGTGCGCGCTCTGCTCGGCCGACGCCGGGACAGGGCTGGGAGTAGGCTCAGGCGCGGTCATTCCGATGGGCGAGCCTAGCGATCCACAGGGAAACGACGTGCGATGGCGCAATTGGGCCGGCGACGAAGGTTGCCGCCCCAGAGCGATCGTGCATCCGCAATCCATCGAGGAGATCGTGTCCGCGGTGGAGCGCGCCGCGCGCGACGGGCTGCGCGTGCGTGTGGCGGGGGCAGGGCACTCCTTCAGCGACATCGCCTGCACAGACGGGATCCTGATCGTGCTAGACCGCCTCCAGCGTATACTGGACGTGGACCGCGAGTCGCGACTTGTGCGGGTGCAGGGGGGAGTGACTATCGCCCAGCTCAACGAGCGCCTGGCGGAGCACGGGTTGGCGATGGAGAACCTTGGGGATATCGACGTTCAGAGCATCGCCGGCGCAATCTCCACTGCCACGCACGGCACGGGAGCGCGCCTGCGCAACATCCCCTCGCAGGTGGTGGAGCTGACCCTCGTGCTGGCGGATGGCTCCACGCTCGTGTGCTCGCCCGAGCGCGACGAGGAGCTGTTCCGGGCTGCGCGCGTAGGGCTCGGGGCGCTCGGAGTGGTGGCGGAGGTGACGTTGCGTTGTGTCGACGCGTTCACGCTGCGCGGGATCGACGCGCCCGCGCCACTCGCGGACACGCTCGAGCGCTTCGAGGAGCTGGCGCAGGAGAACGACCACTTCGAGTTCTTCGTGTTCCCCCATTGCGACATGGCGCTCACGCGCACGAACAATCGCACGGAAGAGCCTCCCCGTCCGCGCGGGAAGGTAGCGGCGTACGCAAACGACATCCTGCTCACCAATCACGCCTTCGGGGCGTTCTGCTGCCTTGGCAAGGCGATGCCGAGTCGCATCCCCCAGATCAACCGGCTCGTCACCAAGCTGGCGGGGACCTCCAAGCGGGTGGACCGCTCCGACCGTGTCTTCGCGAGCCCGCGGTTGGTGAGGTTCACCGAGATGGAGTACGCGCTGCCGCGCGAGCGCACCACCGAGGCGGTGCGGCGGGTGATGGAGCTGGTGGAGCAACGCGGCTTCGCGGTTCCCTTCCCGATCGAGGTGCGC
>JBOGYB010000112.1:0-5953 GCA_050696555.1 Solirubrobacteraceae bacterium
ATGGTATAGGGCTTGGGTGTACGGCCAAGTGTGGGCGTTTAACGTCCTTGTCTGGAGTAAGTCCTTTGTTCTGGCCCATAACAGGCAATGTTATGAACAGCCAGACTACATGCCGCCTGGCGAATCGGGGATAGAAGGAAATGAGACTCCACAGGTTCCGGACTGATATAATGCGTTTCGACATGTGTCGCTTGCGATGGGTCTGCCTCTTTATGATTACGAGCGTATGTACATTCGCTGTGAGCGCTTGTGCATCTCAGAGAGGCGGGCCCGCGGCGTCGGTCGTTGTTCGAAACGATGCAATCCTCCTCGTACCAAATATCGAAGCTGGAGAAGTCGGTTGGTGCGTAAGCGAACCAAGCGGTTACTCATGCCCGGACGGCCCTGTCCGCACCCCGATCATCGCTGAATCTTGGAGCGGGGAGAGCCAGCCTCCGGTTTCTGAAGGCTATGCGTTGACAACAGGCCAGGTAGCGACAGTTTCTATCGGGGGTCGAAGGGTCCGGACTCGTTACGAGTCGGCACTCCCGCGCGGACTACGGGTAGTGACAGTCGAAGTCCATGGTCGGTTTGGTTCCAAATTGACGCCTATCGGTCACCTTCGTTTCCTGCCCTTTGACGCCAGCGGTAAAGCGATCACCGAGCGAGTTTCTAGTCGCGAACCTTTCAAACTTCCCACTCAGCCAGTGTCTGATCCCGAACATCCGAGTGACAGAATGTGCGAGATTAGGGTGTCGGCTCCGCTTAGGGGACTCGCGGCAGAAAAAGCCGACACCGTAGTAGCGGTGAAGCCGTACAACGCACCGATCGGCAACACGCTAGCCTCGTGTGCTAACACGCAGTACCGCCTAGGTGGACGGCGTCTCAAGGCGGCGGTTATGCTTAACGCGTCATATCCAGGCACGGCACCGGGATTTCTGCCCGGTATGCGGTCGCTGTCGGGAGGTGCTGGGGTCTTTGAGGCACCGGGTGTCGAAGGCGAGATGGTTGGTCGCCGGATCAGGGGTGCATGGTTGTTTGTAAGCGGTAGCGGCGCTCTAGAGCAGCGGTTGGCCGTACTCAACCATCTCAGCGCGTCGGTTAATCTCTAGGTGCCGCACAAATCAATTGCTGAAGGCTCCCGGCCTGAAGGCTGAGTTGTCGGGTCGGCGATTTCGTTCACACAACCTCTTGTCGGCGGATGACTAAACGAAGCCGGTGTCTGCGGTGTAGTGACCACCTCGGTTTACGAGAGCACGTTGGTGGTTTAATCGGTAACCTTGAGCCATCTCTGCGCGGCTTCGCTGGCGTGCAGCCAGTTGCCGTAGAGGCGTCGCAGTGCCTTGGGGTCGGGTAGTCGTGGTTCACCGGGACCGTAAAGGCGTCCCATATGGCGCAGGATACGGCGCCATTGGAGATAGTCGCTTTGGTTTGGCCAATGCCCGATCTCATCGCAACAGCGAGCGATGGCTGTGACGGCGTCCTCGCGTGTGTAAGGTCGGCCCCTACCGGGCGAGCTTGATAGCTTGGTGCCGGTGCTGTGCGTTGCGGCTGCTCGAGCTCGATTGCCGCGGCCACCGCGCGCAGCCACGAGCCGTAGGCGCGGCTGAGCTGGCTGCGTGAGGGCCATGTCTGACCGGCGGCGAGCGCTCGTGTCGCTGAGTCTCGTAGTCCTGGCTGAGCGGAATACGTGCTGGCGCCGCCGCGACGATCTCAACGAGCAGCCCGAGGCGCTGCTCGCGAAGCTCGGAGGACGACGGCGCGGCGAGCGAGTAGGCGACGAGCGATCGCAACTCTCTCAGTGAGCTCTCCTCCACACCAGGAATGATGTTGCGGATGATCTGTACGGCCTCGCTGCTCACAACGCCGACTTTCGGGCGTTCAGGATCTTCAGGATGAACTCGAAAGGACGTGGGGCCGTGAGCGAAGTGTCTGCACTGCGGACCGCGGTGCTCCACTTCCCAAAGCGCAGCTGGAGAACTCTCTGGCTGGGCGGATAGCCGGCCGTTTGGGAGTCGATTTGCCGTTGGCGCCAGCGACGGTAAGCGAAGCCGGTCATGTTCGGGCCGAGCTCCGCCGCTGCCGCACACAACCATTTGGCGATGTGCTCGTCAGGCACACGCTGCCCTTGCCCACGATGGTATTGGGCGGCGGTCTCCGCTGAGATGAGCCCGGCTGCCACAAGTGCCCTGGGCCAGGACTCGAACCGATCTCGGATGATCTTCCACTCGGGTACCGGGCGCCAGACGCCCTGACGGCGAGCATCCGCAAGCTGGGAGTCACGCCAACGGGTGTAGGCGCTGACGGTCAGTGGCTTGGTCTGAGCGAGGCGTGCCACCGCCTGTAGGACGGTGATGCACGCCTCATGCGTGTACTCACGATGATTGCCTCGCGGGCCGCGATAACGCCGGGGCTCCGGCAGGCCCGCCGCGAGCCGGGCCTGGGAGAAGGACTCGAAGCGTGTGATGAAGGTGCTTGGGCTGATCAGCAGGCCGCGCCGCGATGGATCCTCCGCGCGCTGCTCAAGCGCCCACGCACGGTACTCGCCGAACGTGAAGTCGACACGTAGCTCCTGTGCGCAACGGCGAAGCTCCACGAGCACCTCCTCATCTGAGGGAGCCGGTCCATGGCGGTGCCAGCGAAACGTTGAGTGCTCGACTGACGGCGTCACGCCCGCCGCGTCCATCGCCCGCGCCCAGCTACCGCCCAGACTGTTCGACACGTACGTCGAGGACGGCAAGCTCGCGCGCTCGGGATGAGATTCGCGCCAGCGCTCGTAGCGGCGCTTGGACACCGTCTCCTGCGTCTCGCTCTCACAACGGCGCAGCACCTCCAACGCGAGCCGCGACCGCTCGCCGATGACGCTATGCAACCGTCCGTCGATCACGCTGAGCAGCACGCGGCGCTCTGAGGCCGGCAGATCGCGGACGACGCTGAACAGCGCCATCGCGAGCGGATCGACCGTCCTGCGCGACTCAGGTGCGTTCTTGGTCTGCGTCGGCGAGTCCATTGCGGGCGAGCATAAGAAGTTCCCGACGCATCGAAGCCAAACATTGGGAGAACTTGAGCGTGCCCGCCTGGGAGAACCCGGAGGCTGAAATCCCCCTATTTACGGGCCAAACGGGCTTCCCAGCGGTCCAGTCGGGAGTCCCCACCGCACACGCTGGGAAAGCCGCGTTCAGGGCCGGTCCAGGCGCTCCACTTAAGCCCGGAAACCCAACGTGGACCGAACCCCGAAACGGCCCATTTACGCGGATTGCCTGCAAATTTCGGGATTTGGCCGGATTTATTTGAGAAGAGGTAGCGTCGTTTCGCCTCGTGGGTACCACCAGGCCAGGGTCGGGCCGCGAGCTAGCTCGCTTCCAGCTCGGCAAATTCGGCTTGACGGGAGGTATCAGCTTCTGGCGGTCAGCAGGTGCGATCTCGCGCTGCGAGCCAAACGTGGACTGGAGGCCAAGCTGGCGGAGATCGAGCCGCCCGCGCAACTCATTGGTCTCTGTGCGTGTAGTGCTCGACCGACATCTTTGTCTGGCTGTCCGCTGTCCTTTAGAATGTCGCTACAATGTCCCTCAGTATCGACAGACTGGAGACACGTGAACGCCGAGCTAGAACGCGCGCCTCTCACCTATAAGGAGCGTCTCGGGCAATTTGATCGGGAGGTCGAAGAGCTTCAGCAGGCGTTCCTCAGGGCTGTGGAGCATGTCCGTGATTCCCCGGCAACCGACGATTCTCACAGGGAGCGGTGGAACGAAATCTCGCAGCGTCTGAAGGGACTTCGCACCGGGATTGCGGCCGAGGATTACGACAAGGATCAGCTCGCCACGCTCTCTACCGCCCTGCTTGATATACGCGATGAGCTCGATCGGGGTGCGCCTGACGATTTGGATGTAAGCGACAGACTGATGATCCTGCTTGAGCGCATTCGCCATGTCGTACGAGATGCGCTTGATGAGCATGTCAACGGTGTGTCCAACGATGTCGGTCTAGTGATGGCAGATATCGAGCGCTGGCTTCCCGATATCCCCGATCAGACCATTGCTGAGCTGGTCGGAGTCAACCGGAGAACGCTCTCTAGGTGGAAGAAGCTCGGTGGTCCCCCAAGGCGCGAGCTCCGCATTTTCGCAAGTCTTGTGGCAATCCTGCGGCACAGCTGGGATGAGGAGGGCATTATCGCCTGGTTCGACCGTCCTCGACGCGATCTCGGAGGGCGCAAGCCCGAGAACCTGCTCGCGGACCCAAACGCAGAGGACCAGCTCGTTAGCGCGGCCCGGTCGGGGAGGAACCAATATGCCACGTAGGCCTGACCCGACGTTCTCCGACTGGGACGGCGTCGCCTACAGGGCAACCTCCTACGACGTTCCGCTGTGGGTCAATCCAAATCGCCGTAGCGGTCGATGGAACATTGCTGGTCAGCGGTGCACACAGTACCTTTGCCTCGATGGCGAGGCACCCCTCGCCGAGGCTCTCCGGTACGAGGATCTACGCACGCCCAAAGCGGCCTCGCACTACTCGACGACGATATGGCAGCTTCAGGTCAGGGACGGGGCGATCGTCGATTACAGCAACTTCGAACTCGCCGAAGCGGCCGGGTTCGAAGCCGAAGCTCTCGTCGAAGACGATCATGAGCGCTGTCAAGCCGAGGCGCAGTGGCTCTTTGACAAGGGTGCACGAGGCATTTTGTCTCCGTCAGCAGCTCTTCCCGGGAGCACAAATCTCACGTTGTTTGGACCTCGCGTCAGCGTGGCTTGGAATACAACGACATCGTTGGCGTCGGCCGTTCCGGCACAAAAGCTGGCGACGGGCCATCCGCCGGCTGGGCTCACAGAGCGGGTGCGCTATTTCGGTCAGCCTGAACCACTGCTGGCGGAATATCTGGCGGTGCCCGCCGACGACTAACCTCAATGCGCGTACGGAGCGGTAGCGGGTGCGCGGCGCTCAGGGTCAAGCCGAGACGCGATCGACCCTCGAGCTGTTCTGAACGTCAGGCATGTCGAGATCTAGGATGACTCGTTACGTACGAAGCGCGTGCGGTTGCGTTGTCTGGTGTAACCAACGGTCGTCCAAAGGCCCATTGCGGCGAGCTCATTCTCGACGACGATCGCAGTGAACCGAGTGGCGCCGCGCGCGCGAAGGCGCTGCTCGCCCTCACGCAAAAGCGCTGTTGCGACCCCCTGACGCCGTTGCTCGGGGTGTACTGCGAGTCGATAGAAGCTGCCCCGCCAGCCGTCCCAGGCGGCGATCAGCGAGCCGATTACGTCTCCGTCCGATTCTGCGAGCAGCAGGGCTTCCCTGTCGGTGGCCAGTAGGCGCGTCAGCCCGTCGTGATTATCGGTGACGGTCGGCATGCTTTCCGCCGTCTCCCATATACATAGGACGGCGTCGATGTCCTGCTCGTTGGCGCTGCGGATGGTTAGCTTCGGCAAGTCGAAACTAATACCAGGAGCTGCGGATCAAAGAACGCATGTCGTGGCCATCCGCCTAAATGTTCCACCTCACCGACACCGCCGACTAACCACGACGGTGAGCATGCGCCTGCAAAAAGGAATGAGCCCAGCCTCGGCCTACGCGGCGTTCGCCTCGGCTGTCAATCCCGTGTCGTTGCCGCCGATGAGCGATTGTCTCCCCGCATCGGTCCAGATGATCTGATCGCGCCCAGGGCCCACCCCGATCAGCGCGATGGGGGTATCCGTGTGCTCTTCGATGAAGCGCAGATACTCACGTGCCCCCTCGGGCAAGTCAGAGAGCGTGCGGCACTCCCCGAGGTCCTCCTGCCAGCCACGTAGCTCGGTGAGCTCCGCTGCGGTGTGATGCAGCACCGTCTGGTGGTAGGGAAAGTCGTCGAACTCCGCCCCCTCCGTGCCGCGGTAGCTCGTGCACACCTGGATGCGATCAAGGCCTGAGAGTACGTCGAGCTTGGTGAGCACGAGTGCGGTGAGTGTGTTCAAACGCGCCGCGTAGCGGAGCGCTACAAGGT
>JBOGYB010000113.1:0-5841 GCA_050696555.1 Solirubrobacteraceae bacterium
CTCATCTATCGCGACAAGCCCAAACTGATCGCCATAACGCAGATAGGCGCGCCCTGCTACTAGGTCCTTATTGGCACAAGCAACATAGAATGCTAGGTCATCGCTGCGTGGTATTTCGACGGCTGCTCCGACCCTGATCCAGATAAACGGACGCTTTGTACGAGACACCTTCATAAAACAGAGTGCACCGTCATCCTCTAGAATCCAACCACCTGGATAATCAGGCATCACGTCATCTGTCGCTGGACGAAATTGCCCAGGATAGAGATCCCCAAGCAGTCGAGGTATGAGGGCAGCGGCTTCCTCGTTGTCCATCTCGACGACCTCCCGCTAGCTTGCTCTGGCGATTCCTGTCCGCATCGGCCGGTATGATACAAGACCGTTTGGTTCTGCTGCACTATCCCTGTAGGCAGGACTTCTACCCACCGAGCATAACCGGTATCAGACGACATACACTGAGCCGTGATCGACTCAGGCGTCACCCAGATTACGTGCGAATGAAGAGCACGGATGCCACGGCCAGGGCAAGATTCAGCGCTGCATAGGCAGCGCCACCAAAACGGCCCGGTACGAGTGGAAGCTCAGACGCCGCCGAAAATGCCCTTAGGCTTACGCACGCAGCAAGAAGGGGGCGCTCGCGCGGTATGTCACTTTCTAGTCGGCGACCAACATGCCATTGGAGCTCCTTTCGCGGTGGAGCTGGGCGACGCTGCTGGCAAGTCGCGCTATCTCAGGAGTTGCCATCGGCCCCTCCTTATAGGTCGAGGCGGCCGAGGTGGGTTGCTGCGCGGGTGGCGAATACGAAGCCGTCGGTGGTGCGGTGGATGAGGCCGACTGCGTATAGGTCTGAGATCGCGTCGCGGACGCCGAGCTCGCGCCCGACTTCGCGGATCAGTTCCTCGGTAGACCAGGGACGCTGGTCGTCTTGGACGAGCAGCAGGCTTATATGGTCGACTCGGTGCGGACCTTGCTCTCGGTGAGCATAAGGGTAGGCTCGGTATCGGACAATCCCGCATGTGGTAGGCGGCTTGGAAAACGTGTACACGAAATCGATTGCGTCCTCCGTACCCTCGCGAAACTCGAGAGCGGGCGTCCCGCGTCTATGCCAGCGTTCGACTCGCCTAAGCTGCCCTTGCCATTAAAATGATCGGGGATCGGCAGATACTTCTCTGACATTACGGTTCGACCTCTCCCGTACTGCTTGATGTCCCGGCTGGGATAGCGTCAGCGGTACTTTCCGGCAAGCGAATGACAGCGACGTAGTCGCGTCTGGACCACCTCCAGGTCCGCGGACAGATACCAGCCAGCCGAGAGAAGTGTATGCGCCACTTGCCAAGGGGACGATTGAGCAAATGGTAGTTGCCATCGACAAAGGCCAACTTTACCGTCGCTGACACAGTAATCGCGTCAGGAATCGGTTCGTGTGAACGTCGGCTACTACCTGACCAAGAAAGGGCAGCTGCACCAAGGGTGACCAGTCCCCGCAGCTTCGCGACAACTCGCTGGCATCGAAGGTGTCGAGTGCCCCCTTGCGCTCCAACGCACCGATTTCGGCAAGGCGACTATTTGGAAGATTAAAGCCATCCATCGGCAGTTCTGCCACTAACGAGCTTCCTGGAAGATTTGTGGACGCCCTAACGAGGGCCTGCACGGTGTGGATTTGCCGGCACTTGGAACGCCGGTCACGCGTCGAACCGGAGGATCAGCACACTCCAGATCTGCTACGGCTTCGCCCGCGCGAGTGTGACAATGGCCTGGGGCATTAGGCGCTTCCAGTTTATTGCGTGACGACGATGTCCGCCGGAAGCTGGCGCCGAACTACGTTTGTTAGGGGCGGTGGGGTGGAGCGCAACGTGCATTTCGCGAGCTATCGAGCATCAAATCACGAGGAGTGGGACGTATCCCGTTCTCGGTGCTTCGGCCAGTTGCTCGAGCTCAAATCCGTAGTTGAGCCGCTTGCAACGCTCGACAAATCTTGGTGGCGGAGTCCCACCGTCTAGAAGCCACCGCGACAATTCCATTCGCGCGACGCCATGCGCCCAGTGACCATCCCTATACGCACGGTGTGCGACAGCGACCAGCCTATTAGCGTCCTCCCGGCCGCATTCACGCGCTATCTCAGCGCGTAGCGCAGCGAGGTGTGCTTCTAGATACGGCATCTGCTGACCGTGACGGTCGCCAATTGCGTCTGCCAGTCCGTTGGCTGCGGTTTCGCAAGCGCTCCACCGTCGCCGAGCTCGTAGAAGCTCCGCTTCCTCGAAGGTGACTCGGGCCTGTAGAGCGAAAAGGTTGCTGCCGAGCCGTGCAATGCAGCGTCGTCCAGAGCGCAGATGATTGGCAGCCATTCTGAGGTCGTCTGCCCGGTGAAAGTTACAGGTCATAATCCATGCCCACGCCTCCAATGACGGCTCACCAGCAATCCGTGCGAGTTTGCGACTGCGTGCAAGCTCCATATGGGCCTCATCGAGCCGATGCATGGCTCCTAGGCAATTGCCGCGATAGAAAGCCATCCATCCAGCTAGGTTAGGCTGGGCATACAGTTCCACATCACTGCGCGCTTGATCGAGCATCGCCATCGCCTCGGCGTAGCGGCCGCGCGATCTCCATGGGTCGCTGCCGAATGTCAGCGCTCTCACAAGTGTATCGAGATCGCCGCTGCGCCGTGCAGCCATGAACACCCGACGGTACTCACGCATCGATCGACCCTCTTGGTCGGTCATGGCATGCATGCGGGCCCGTTGGGCGAGGATCCGCCCTAGAACCCGATCACGGTGACGACCGCGCATCCGATCGGCCGCTTCTAGAGCTCGCTGCAACGCCGTCTCGGCGCCAGCGTAGTCGCTTTGGTTCGAAGCGACGTTGGCTATGCCCAGCTCTGCTGCCGCTATCTGCTCTGATCCGGCCGCCAGTGCAGCGGCGCATCGGTAGTACCGTTCGGCGGCAGCTCGATCGCGACTGGCAAGCATATTGCCCATAGCTTGCTGCACACTCGCCTGCACACGACCGGGATCTTGGGCCAGCGTTCGCAGAGATCGCTCTGCCAAGTCCTGGGCACCAGCCCTATCAAGAACCTGAATTAGCGCAAGATCGATCGCGCGAGGATCTAGGGCGTCGAATGCCCGACGCGCGCGGACGCTAAGTTTCGGCGTATAGCTCGAAGTCGAGCTGTGACCAGTTGTGTTCAATCCTTCCAAGGGCGCAAGGGGTGTAGATGTCTCCTCTACCGTTACGAGACCAGGCCGTGCCCTCATGAGATTGAGAAGCTCCGCAGACAGCGGCTGCGAACATGCGCGCCCGTCAACGTAATGTCGCCAACGCACATGTCCTGCTTCAGCCAAGTAAGGCATGACATCGCGATCGCGGCCGCTATAACCGAGGACCAACACTTCACGGCCACGGACAATCTCCAAAAGCCGGTCTCGGATGCGGCGCTTGAGTCCGACCACGTATTGGCTGATCAAAGCGACTACGCTGCCGGGATGGCGCCAGTCGCCATGTAGATGAAGAACGTCGGACCTCACGCCCTGCTGACGTGCGGCCGCCTCGATCAGCAGATCCTGGTTCGTTGTGACGACATCGCCGGGATACGTGGCGAGCAGGAAGTGCGCACGCGTTGGATGGGCTCCACTAAGCAACGTAAAGATCCCGACCAGGATGCGCGGATCGACATTCTGTCCAAGCAACTCCAGAACTAGCTCTAGCTGCAGAATCGGCTGACGGTCTAACCGCCACACGAGTGCGCTGTCGAACTCTTTCAACCATCCGTCATGGAACTGCCACGATCGGGCAACCAACTCGTCAAGCACCCGACGCGCAAGCCCTTGTCCGTCGGGGATGTTCGCGCTACGCGAGATACCTGCACCACACAAGATCACCGGGCTCGGTGCTCTAGCAGCGGACACATGCACACCGTACATGCCATGAGGTAGGCCCTGCGCTGTGCGAGGTCGACAGATCCAACGACCCGCCGACCCCAATGTGACATCCCGTTCAAGGCTCGTATAGAAGGTGCATGGTCGAGGAGCCGTTTGCGTTGGCGTACCCGCCCTCGCGTGGTGCTACCGCTTGTATCTGGTAGGTGCGTTTGCCTCCTTGCTTGAAGGAGTATTTTGAGGGAGAAGCTGCCATCGCGTGTAGTTTTTAGGACGGTGAATACGGTCCAAGCGACACGCAAGATTCCGCGCCGTCCAAAACCCTGCCCATATGCAGGGAACTTCAGGAATGGACGTGGGCGGGCGAAGACTAAACCGTCGAGCACGGGTTGAGGCCTTGCGACGGGCGCTGGCGGGTGCCCGCTAATCGGCCGCGCCTGCCTTGGTTGCGGCGTGCCCCGCTGCTACCGTTCTCGACATGACCAAGACGGAGCTTTACGAACTGGTCGATGCTCTGCCTGACGAGTCGTTGCCGGCAGCTGCGATCTTGCTGCGCCGCGCCCGGGACCCTATGGTCGCCAAGCTCGATGCGGCGCCTTATGACGATGAGCCGCTGACCGAGGAGGATCTGCGTGCGGTTCGAGAGGCACGTACAGAATCGGGCGTAGCTTGGTCAGAGGTCAAGGCGGAGCTGAGCGCTGACTGATCCCGACGGATGGCGGATTGAGATCCGTCCCGCCGCGTTGAAGGCGCTACGCCGGCTCGGCCGCAGGGATCGAGAGCGAATCAGCACCGCGATTGGAGCGCTGCCGAAAGGGGACGTCAAGCTGCTGCGCGGCCCGGAGCGACTTTGGCGGCTGCGCGTCGGCGACTGGCGTGTGATCTTCGACCGTCTGGACGCAGAGCGTGTCATCGACGTGCTGGCCATTCGGCCGCGAGGCCGAGCATACGACCGTTAGCCAGACGCCCGTTGAAGGCCATAGCCCGGTCAGCTTCGTGGCGACCAGGGCTCGTCCTCTACATCATCTAGCGCCTTGAGCGAGTAGTTTGCACAAGAACGCTTATGTCCGGCGAAATGGACGCTAGCGGGCGAAGACTAAACCGTCGGGCACGAGTGGAGGCTTTGCGGCGGGCGCTGGTTGATGGCCGCTAACTCTGGGATTTTTGAGTCCTAACGATGCAACCTACAGAGAGTTATTCCGTTGCGCGAGGGTCAGACAGATACTCATCCAGAAGCGTCGTCATATAGCTGATCGAGCGCACGCGAGGATCGAAGTCTTCTCCCACTTTGTGAGCGTGAGGAACAAGACTGGGCCAAAGGTCGAGCAACTTGGCTGCTCGCGCAGGGGTACAGAGTTTTGCTATTTCCCACCGTCTTGGATGCAGCTTCCGCCACGCCCAATGTGCCCAACCCTCCGAGAGCTTAAGCTCTCTGTATTCCCGCAGCCGTGTCTTCTCCCAATCGCGGTAGAGCTGCATCGACGCTCCAACGGCCTGAGCGCACTCATAGGCGATGACGGGCTTTGCCACCTTCGGGAGTTCTTGGTTGGGGAACCTGATGCGGAAAACCAAGTCCATCAGTCGTGATGTCTCGTCTGCGGCGAATACGTCCATGTCTCGGTCGATGTCGGCGACCTGTCGGTCGTGGTGGCGGACTTGCGACGGTATCGCTGCGTAGCGTGCGAGCATCGTCAGCACACTTCCGGCAGCTCCAGCGGCCACCAGGACAGGCCAAGAGGTAGATGCGGCTTCGCTGGTAGCAAGGAGGGCAGTCACCGACACAAGGCTCGTCGATGCCTCGGACGGTAGACGCTGGTTGGAGGCGGCTGATACAGGACCTACTGCTGGTGCTACGTAGTGCCCTCTCTAGGCTCCTCGAACCCTGGCCAAGTGGGATCGATACCCTCGCTTCGGAGCAGTTCTGCTTGGACTGCGAGGATATCCTCGGCTCGCCGACCCTCGCTAAGCG
>JBOGYB010000114.1:0-5825 GCA_050696555.1 Solirubrobacteraceae bacterium
CATGGGCACCCTCCCCACCCCCTTCGGTCCTATATCCGGGCTCGGGGTGGACATGGTCACCGTCAACCCCCTGATGGGGAGCGATGCGCTTGAGCCATTCGTCTCCACCGCGCGCGAAGTAGGCGCCGGCTTGCTCGTGCTCGTTCGCACCTCCAACCCGGGTGCCGCCGACATCGAGGATCTCCAGGTCGAGGGTGGGGGTGCCGTTTGGGAGCGAATCGCCTCGCTCGTCGCCACGCTTGGAGGGGACGGTGTGGGGGAGAGCGGGCTCAGCGACATCGGAGCCGTGATGGGGGCGACCATTCCCGCACACCTCGTGCGCGCACGCGAGCTGATGCCCCACGCGGTGTTCCTGCTGCCTGGCGTTGGCGCTCAGGGTGGCCGGGTCGAGGATCTCGCCCCCGCCTTCGCCCCCGGGAGAGCCGGGGGATTGGTTACCGCCTCCCGCTCGATCGCGGGTGCCCATCTCGCCGGTGGAGGCTCCCGCGATCCGGCCACCGCGGCGCGCGCCGAGGCCGAGCGCCTGCGCGATCTCGCCTGGGGGCTCAGGTAGTTCTTCCCCACCTCCACCTCTTCGTCCGCTAGCCTCTGGGGAGCGTGAGCGACCGCCGTTCCGGCGCCCCTCGCGCAGGAAGGTGGAGGTGACATACAGATGATCATCACCGTCACTCTCAACGCGGCCATCGACAAGTCGCTCTCGGTCCCCAACTTCCGGATGGGACGCCGCCACCGCACCGTCGAGCAACGCACGATGGCAGGGGGCAAGGGTGTCAACATCGCCCGCGCCTTGAAGGCGCTTGGGCAACCCGTCATCGCCACCGGCTTTGCCGGCGGAGCCACCGGCACGCACGTCGTCGAGCAACTCACCGAGGAGGCCATCCTCAACGATTTCGTCCGTATCCGCGACGAGTCCCGCACGAACACCTCGGTACTCGATCCCACCACAGGCGAGCAGACGGAGATAAACGAACGCGGTCCCTCAGTCAGCGAGCAGGAGGTGGAGCTGTTCCACGAGAAGCTCTTCTACCTCGCCCGTGGCGCGGCCATAGTAGTGCTTGCCGGTTCGCTCCCCCGTGGGGTGGAGCCAGACCTCTACGCCACCCTCATCCGCGAGCTGCAGAAGGTTGGTGTCGCCACCGTCATCGACACCGACGGCGATCCCCTCATGCACGCTGTCCGCGCCGAGCCCGACGTTGTCTCCCCCAACGTGCTGGAGGCCGAGGAGCTCGTCGGTCACGAGTTCGCCTCCGAGGAGGAACGTCTCCTTGCCGTCCGCGAGATCGTCGAGCTGGGTCCTCACGAGGCGATCATGACGATGCCCGACGGTTGCGTCGCCGACGTCCTTGTCGACGGTAAGTCCTCTCTCCGGCGCGCTCGCACCGAACCGCGCGAGCCCGTCGCCCGCCGCGGCTCCGGCGACGCCTTCCTCGCCGGTTATGTCGCCGCCCGCTACGAGGGTCGCTCCCCCGACCAGTGCCTACGCTTCGGCGTCGCCTGCGGCGCGGAGTCAACCGGCCGGCTGGGGGCCGGTCTGATCGACCCCAAGGAGGCTCGCCGCCTCATGGGCGAGGTCGAAGTCGGGGCTGTGGAGCTGCCGGCCGAGGTGAGTTGAGGACGGGCGGTCGCTGCTTGCGGTGGTCAGCCTCTACGCCAACGCACCATCGGGCACGAGCCAGTGGTGCTCCAGAGAGCTGATGCTCGCGATGCGTTCGTAGTCACGGTCGTAGTGGACGACAGGAACCCCGGCCTTGGCGGCCGCTGCGCCTATCAGCAGGTCGACTGGTGGAATTCGGCGATGGTCGCCATTGACCGAGAGGCGAGTCTGTAGCTCACGGGCTTGGCTCCATAGATCGGCGGGCATGGACAAGGACTCGAAGACATCGAGGCGTGCAGTCAACTCTTGTGCGCGATTCTCGTTGGGGGTCAGCCGGATCAACTCCAACGCCACCAGATCGCAGATGAGCACACGGCCGGCTGCAACTTGCTCGTTGAACCATCGCGCAAGCTGGGGAAAGCGACGGTCACGCGCCCAGGTCCAAACGCCCGTATCGAACAATGCCGGCCGATCGAGCGCGATCGGTTCGATCTCAGTCTCCTCGCTCGGTGAGTTCCTGACGGTTGGCCTCTACTTCGAGTGGTGTCCCGTCGATATCGCGAACCACGTCGAAGTCAGCGAGCGCGCGCCTGCGTCCCACCTCGCGCAAAGCCGCATTGACCGTCGCGCTGAGGCCCTTCGTGCCAAGCTCGATGCGGGCCGCATCAAGAGCGCGATCATCGACGTCAACGGTGGTGCGCGTCATATACATCATCATAGCGCATCACACAAGATGCGATCAATCTAAGCTAGCCGCCGGCCACGTCGCGACGGAGCAGAACGAGATAAGCGGCAAACAGCGATGGCACGGAGTACAACGCGCACACCCACAGCG
This sequence comes from Solirubrobacteraceae bacterium, assembly GCA_050696555.1. Lineage (GTDB taxonomy): Bacteria > Actinomycetota > Thermoleophilia > Solirubrobacterales > Solirubrobacteraceae > Palsa-744. The sequence continues at coordinate 2,430 of JBOGYB010000114.1, forward strand.
AGTGCAGCACTGGTGCCCAGTCGGTAGGGGTGCGCAGGAGGCCGTGCCAGTTCTCGTACTGTTCGGTGAGCAAGTAGGGCTTTATCCCTTCGAGGCCGGGGATGCCGGAGAGGATGAACAGCAGGATCGTGAATCCGACGGTGCCCACGACGGCCGCGGTGCTGTTGCGGGTGGCGGTGGAGAGCAACACCCCGATGCACACCACCGTGAGCAGTGGGATCAGGTAGCAGGCGTTCGCGGCGAACACCAGCAGCAACCCTTCGGAGGCCGGCACCACGCTTCCCGAGAAGGTGGTGATCGAGTTGAAGCCCCACGACGCCACCCCCCCGACGGTCGCGACGGTGGCCGAGAGGAACACGGCGATCGTGCCGTACGTGAGTGCGGCGAGCACCTTGGCGGCGCATACCTCCCCACGGTTCACCGAGCGCGTGAGGATCGTCTTCAGAGTCCCGTTCCCATCCTCCGCCGCCACGATGTCCCCCGCCACGAGCGCCGCGATCAGGGGCAGGAAGAACACCGACTCGAACAGCAGCATCAATACCGGTGTCGCCAACCCCGATTGGGTGATCTGAGCGGCGAAGATGCTGTCCCCGCCGCGCCCGTGACTGTGATCTTGGTGGATGTTCTGCACCACCAGAAAGATCGTGGGGAGGATCACGGCAAGCCCGAGACCCAGGTAGGTGCGCTTCTGCGAAATGAGCTTGCGCAGCTCCCAGCGGTACACGGTGAACGTCGAGGGGCGCCGCGGGCTCATGGCCGCCGGTGCCGGTAGGGAGGGAGAGGTGGCGACGGTGCTCATTGCGCTCCCACCAGCGACCCCTCCGACGGGGGAGGCCCGTCGTCGGGTAGGTGTGTCGGGTCTGCCCCATCGCCCTCGGTCAAGCGGAAGAAGAGGTCCTCCAGGGTCGCCAGCTCCGGAGTGAGGGCGAGGATGCCGATCCCTGCTTGGCCGAGCGCCAACGAGAGCGCGCCGACGTGGTGTTCATCTGCCTGGAAGCTCAACCCATGCTCGCCCGCCGTTGCGTTTGCGATCCCCTCCTGGGCCTGCACCACCGGCAGCGCGATCGTGTCGTCGGTCGTACGCAACCGGTAGCCCGCCCCACCCTGTCGGCGCAGGTCGGAGAGCGCGCCCTCGTACACCACTTTCCCGCGGTCCACGATCGCCACCCGGTCGCACAGTTCCTGTACCTCCGGGAGCTGGTGGCTCGAGAGCAGCACGGTCATCCCTTCCCCGGCGAGCCGCCTTATGAGGGCGCGCATGTCGCGCATCCCGGCCGGGTCGAGGCCGGTGGCGGGCTCGTCGAGGATCAGCAGTCGCGGGCGACGCAGCAGTGCGGCTGCTATTCCCAGACGCTGGCGCATCCCGTGCGAGTAGCCCCCCACCTTGTGCTTCCCGCGCGGGGACAGCTCCACGATCTCCAGAACCTCCTCGATGTGCTCCGATGCGCCTGCACCGTCGAGCGCGGCGAGCATCTCCAGGTTCTTGCGTCCCGTCATGTAGGGGTAGAAGCGGGGGGTCTCCACGAACCCTGCGACACCGTCGAGTGCACGGGCACCTTCGCGTAGAGGGTTGCGCCCGAACAGCTCCACCGTCCCCTCGCTCGGTGTTATCAAGCCGAGCGCCATCCGTAGCGTGGTGGTCTTGCCCGCGCCGTTGGGCCCGAGGAAGCCGTACACGTCTCCCGCCCTCACGTTCAGGTCGACGTGGTCTACGGCGAGAACCTCCTTGTAGCGCTTTACGAGCGCGCGCGCCTTGACCGGTGGCGCCCCTGCATCGGTCACGCTACAGGCCCCGCGCGAACGCCTCGATCGCGGAGGGCGTGACTGAGCCGACGAGCAGGTAGAGCATGTCGGCGCGCTCGAAGCTCAACACCGTGCCGAGCTGTGTGGGCAGCTCTGAGGCTTTCGTGCCGTTGATGTCCACCTGCTGTAGCCCTTCTAGTTGGGAGGCGCCGGATTCCTTGCTCTCCGCCTTCACAGGGCTTTCGGCGAGCACAATCGCACCTAGGCCCTTGCCGTGCACGGTTACCTTTGGCTTGTCCTTCGCGCCGCCCGCCGAGCCCGGCTTGGTCGGGGGCTTTGGCACCGTGACGTTCTGCACCTTCGCGTCGGCGGGGGGTTTGAAGTCGAGCGTGGAGCTGTCCACCGATCCGTAGGAAATTTCGGTGGCCGCGAGTTCGATCACGGGCGAGGTGCTGGTGGTGGAGTACACAGCCACGCGCAAAGGTGACCCGTGTGCGGCGTCCCACGACAGCTCCGCCCCGTCGATCAACCCACCGTTTTCCTTCGGCGAGACCCGCACCGTATAGGCGGCCTGGCCGGCGACATCAGTTGGCGTCGCGCCGGAGATGTGCGCTTGCTTCGAGGCCTTGGTGAGGTGTTCTTCGATTTCCGCCACCGACGGCGGGGCGTCCCCTTCGCCGTGCGTCGCACAGCTACCGCCGGCGGGCCCTTGCGGACACGGCTGGCGGGTGCCTTCGTCGGCGGATTCGCTCTCAGGTGTGTAGCGGTAGAGGGTGTTCGTCGAGGCGTCGTACATCGACACGTTCTGCCCGTCATAGAGGATCTGGGTATCCCCCTTTTCAGATTGGAGTTCCAGGCGAGCACGGCCGTCCGAGCCGATCCACAGTCGCCCGGAGGCGCCTGAGATGAGCGGGCTGGAGGAGAGCTGGCTTGCTTCTCCGCCCCCGCTACTCGCCAGGTTCGCGCCTTCTAGTAGGTGGTTGGTGAGCTGGATGCGCGCGCTCACCCCCTCCACCTTCGGCGCCGACAGCGCGTCGTGCACCGCCTCGGCAAGCGGCTTGGGGGGCGGGGTGGGGCCCGAGCCCACAGCCACCGCCAGCGCTGTGAGGCCGATTCCCACCGAGACGGCTACGCCGCAAAGAAGCAGCAGGCGAGACAGTGGGATGCGGCGCAGGAACCCGGACACGTCATGTCAGGGTAGCGCTCCGATATTGTCTCGCGCGCCAATGATCTACGGGTTCGTCATTTTCTGGGTGCTTCTCGGCCTCGCGGTGTTCTTCGTCGCGATGCGCGGTGGGCCGCGCGGTGCGCGTGAGTCGCTTCACACCGAAGCAAAGGCCGGCCAGCGAGCCATCATGGCGCTCGTGGCGATCGTGTTCGCCTTCGGTTTGATCGTGCCGGCGCTCGTGCTGGCGTTCAACGGTGCCAACAAGGCATCCGTGGGCTCCGGAGGTGTGCACCTCAACGCCGAGGAGCAGCATGGCCGTGTGCTCTTCTCCGAATCGTGCGCCGTGTGCCACACGCTCGCCGCCACGAAATCCCAAGGTCACATCGGCCCCAACCTCGACATCAGGCTCGGATCGCAGATCGCGACCGAAGCCGGGCGCAAGGCGCTTGTGCTGAACGCGATCCAGGAAGGCCGCGCGCGCGGCC
>JBOGYB010000115.1:0-5806 GCA_050696555.1 Solirubrobacteraceae bacterium
GGCCGAAGAAGGTCATCTACTACGAACGGGTGGACGGACGGACACTGGCGTACCAACCGCGGGGCATCCTGCTCCCGCGGAGCTGCCCACCCGCGGGCTTTCCGTTCGTGGCCAGGTTCAGCTTCTCCGACGGGAGCAAAGCGAGGGCGAAAACCACGATCGCGTGCCCGCGCCACAAACGCCGCCACTGAGCGAAGAGGTCAGTGGCGGAAGTGCCGGATGCCCGTCGCCACCATCGCGATGCCGGCAGCGTCGGCGGCGGCCACAACCTCCTCGTCGCGCACCGACCCGCCTGGCTGGATGATGGCGGTGACGCCCGCGTCGATCGCGAGCTGGGGGCCGTCGGGGAACGGGAAGAAGGCGTCCGAGGCAAGCGCGGAGCCCACGAGCAGGTTGGGTTGAAACGCACGGGCCTTCTCGATCGCGATGTTCACCGCGTCGACGCGACTCATCTGACCTGCGCCGATGCCGATCGTGGCTCCCCGATGGGCGATGACGATCGCGTTGGAGCGCACGTGGCGACACACCTGCCAGGCAAAGCGCAGGTCCTCCCACTCGGAGTCGGTGGGCTGCTTGGCGCTCATCGCCTGCATTTGCTCGGGGGTCTCGGAAACCTCGTCACGATCCTGCACGAGTAGTCCGCCGATCACCGACTTTGCCTCCAGGCCACCGGTGGGCTCAGGCCAATCGGGGAGCTCCAGCAGGCGCACGTTCTTCTTCTCGGTCAGGACCTCCAGCGCGTGGGGCTCAAACCGGGGTGCCAGCAGCACCTCCACGAACTGCCCCGAGATCGCCTGGGCGCAGGCGAGATCGACGGGACGGTTAAGCGCGATCACGCCGCCGAAGGCGCTTTGCGGATCGCAGGCGAAAGCGCGCTCGTAGGCGTCTACCGCTGTCTCCCCGAGCGCGCAGCCGCAGGGGTTGTTGTGCTTGACGATCGCGCAGGCCGGCTCGGAGAAGTCCTCCACCAGCTCGCGCGCGGAGGAGAGGTCGAGCAGGTTGTTGAACGAGAGCTCCTTGCCGTGCAGCTGTGTGACCCCGGCGAGCAGGTGCGTGGGGGCGCCGACCTGCGCGTAGTAGGCAGCGCGCTGGTGGGGGTTCTCGCCATAACGCAACTCCGCCCTCTTCTCGTAGGCGAGGGTGCGTTGTGCCGGGAAATCATCCCCCTCGCGCGCGGCGAACCACGAGGAGATGGAGGCGTCGTAGCGGGCGGTGCACGCGAACGCCTTGCCCGCCAGCCGCTCACGGGTAGCCATCGACAGACGACCACCCGACTCGCGCAGCTCGGCAACGACGGGGGGGTAGTCGGCGGGGTCCACGAGCACAACGGCGAACGCGTGGTTCTTGGCGGCGGCGCGGATCATCGTGGGGCCGCCGATGTCGATGTTCTCGACGATCTCCGCGTCAGGGGCGTCACCACGGGCGACAGTTTGCTCGAAGGGGTAGAGGTTCACGCACACCAGGTCAACGGGCTCGATCTCGTGCTCGGCCGCGGCCGCCAGGTGGGAGTGGTCGTCGCGCACCGCCAACAGGCCCGCATAGAGGCGGGGGTGGAGTGTCTTCACACGCCCGTCCATCATCTCGGGGAAGCCGGTGAAATCCTCGATCGCGCGCACCCCCACGCCTGCCTCGGTGAGGGTGCGGGCGGTGCCACCCGTTGACACCAGCTCGACGCCCAGCTCGGAGAGGTCCCGCGCGAGCTCCACGACGCCTGTCTTGTCGGACACCGAGAGGAGCGCACGTCGTACACGCACGCCGCCGGGTGCGGCGGGCTCGATGCCATGGGCGGTTTGCTCGTTCTCGGCGCTCACCGCGCGCACCTTATCCACCACCGCGGCCGGGTTGGCATCAGGCGCGAGCGGTACGGGAGGAGGCGTCGATCTCGATCCGGCGGGGGTTTGCCGGGTCCTGTCGGAGCGCGCCGCGCGCGAACAACCGCACAGCCTCGGGGAGCAGCGCGTGCTCGAGTGGGCGCAATGCTCGCAGAACCCCGTCCGGCTCACGCGCCTCGGGGAGCTCCAGCGAACGTTGCAGGATCACCGGTCCGCTATCGCAACCCTCGTCGACGAAGTGGACCGTGACTCCGAACAGCTTCACCCCGTAGTCGAGTGCCTGCTCGATCGCGTGCAACCCGGGGAACGCCGGGAGCAGCGAGGGGTGGACGTTGATGACCGCCCCCGGGAAGCGCTCCAGAAAGGCAGGGCTCAGCAGTGCCATGTACCCGGCGAGCACCACCAGGCGCACTCCGCGCTCCGCCAGCCAATCTGCCATCGCCAGGTCGCGCTCCTGGCGGACGGAGTAGGCGGAGCGCTCGAACACGCACGTGGGCACTGCTCGGGCGCAGGCGCGCTCCAGGGCGGGCGCGGTGGGGTTGTCCGACGCGACGGCCACCACCTCCGCCTCGTGCCCGTGAACGGTGTCGAGCAGCGCCTGCAGGTTGGTACCGCCGCCCGATACGAGCACGGCGATGGGCAGGGGCTTATCCATCAAGTCACTTGACCGTCGACAGACAAGCCTGACAAGGACGTACCCTCGAGGGCACAAGCAGGTCGCGCCGTGTGCTTGACACACGGGCGGTCGAGGACACAGCCAGACGCCGCCATTCGGCCGTCAGGCGATCTCCAACGCGTACTTACCTTGCGCGGAGTCGCTCCCCTTCACCGGGTAGTGGCCGGTGAAGCAGGCGTCGCAGTGGGATTGGCGCCCACCCGCCCCGGCACCCACCGCCTCATACACCCCGTCGAGGGAGAGGTAGGCAAGCGAATCGCACCCAAGCTCGGCGGCGATTTCCTCCACGGTGCGCTCGTGGGCGATCATCTCCTCGCGCGTGGACATGTCGATGCCGTAGTGGCAGGGGTGCTTGATGGGGGGAGCGGAGATGCGCATGTGCACCTCCAAAGCGCCCGCGTCCCTGAGCATCTGCACGATCTGGCGGGTGGTGTTGCCGCGGACGATCGAGTCGTCCACCACCACCAGCCGCTTGCCCCCCACTACCTCGGGGAGGGGGTTGAACTTGAGGCGCAACCCGTGCTTGCGCAGCTCCTGGCCGGGTTGGATGAAGGTGCGGGCGACGTAGCGATTCTTGACGAAACCGTCGTCCTGGGGGAGACCGGAGGCGCGGGCGAAGCCACGTGCGGCGGCGTTGCCGGAGTCGGGGACGGGAATCACGAGGTCGGCGTCCACAGGGGACTCGCGCGCGAGGATCTCCCCCATGCGCCCGCGGGCAACGTGCAGCACGTTGCCGTTCATACGGGAGTCGGGGCGGGCGAAGTAGATGTACTCGAACACGCAGAATGCCTTACGCGCGTCGGGAAGCACGCGGCGGCTCTCGATGCCGTGCTCGCCGAGCGTGACGATCTCACCCGGCTCCACGTCGCGTAGAAGGGTGGCGCCGATGATGTCAAACGCGCACGACTCGGAGGCGACGCAGAAGCCCCTGCCGTCGCGCCCTGCCGGCTCCCCGTCCTGGCCGGCCATCTCGTTGCCGGGGAACGCGGTGGTTTGGGGGGAAGGGCCGTCGAGGACCCCGAGCGCGAGCGGGCGCAAGCCGTGGGGGTCGCGGAAGGCGACAACCTTGTCCTTGGTCATCACCACGATCGAAAAGGCCCCGTTGAGGCGTGGGAGGGCGTCGGCGATGGCATCCTCGACGCGCTCGGCGGGGTGGGTGGCGATCAGGGCGGCCACGATCTCCGAATCGGAGGTGGAGCTGAAAGTGACACCCCTCTCCGAGAGCTCGTGATGGAGCTCAACCGCGTTGATGAGGTTGCCGTTGTGGGCGAGCGCGAGCTCGCGTGAGGAGCCGTTGGTGCCGGCGGAGCGTTGCACCGGCTGGGAGTTCTCCCAGGCGTTTGAGCCGGTGGTGGAGTAGCGGACGTGGCCGATCGCGAGCTCGCCGGCGAGCGTGCGGAGGTCGTTCTCGTCGAATACCTGACTCACGAGGCCGAGCTCACGGCGGGTCATGATGTTTCCGCCCCGGTCGGCGGCGGCGATCCCGGCGGACTCCTGCCCGCGGTGCTGGAGGGCGTAGAGCGCGAAGTAGGAGAGCCGGGAGACGTCGTGGGTGGGGGCGTATATGCCGAACACACCGCACTCGTCGCGCGGTCCGTCACGGTCCTCCAGACGAGGGCTCGTAGGCATTGCCACGTTCACGCTAGCAGCGCCTGCACAGGACGCGAACGCTCCGCGGTGGAGGTTGGGGGAGAGGGAGGACTCACTCGAACAACTCCGCGAGAGCGGAATGCGCCTGAGAGAGCTCCACCAGCGACAGCTCGAGGACGTCGGCGATGCGCAGCGAATCCCCGCCTACGGTCCCGAGGACGCTCATGCGGGTTTGCCCGCCGAGCGATTGCACTGCTTGCTCGTGGCCACTCACCACGAAACCACCGGAGCCCTCGCCGAACAGGGCGTCGAGAGTAACCGCGTGGACCTCGATCCGCGCACCTATGCCGCCGGCTAGAGAGCACTCGGCAAGCGCCACCGCAAGCCCCCCCTCCGCGATGTCGTGGGCGCTCGAGAGCGTGCCCTCGCGCACCGCCGCGCGGATCGCTTCCTGAGCGGCGATCGCCGCGGAGAGCTCGATCGGGGGGAGACCGTCGGGGAGCGCCTCCCCGCGCAGCTTCGAAAGCTCGCTTGCGGCAAGCGAGGGGGTAAACGGACCGACGAGCGCCACGGTGTCGCCCTCGCGCGCGAAGCCGAGGCGCCCGGCAAAGTGGGCATCGGGGAGCTTTCCCACCATGCCGATCACGGGAGTTGGGTAGATCGGGCCGCCGCCGGAGCGGGTGGGTGGGCTCTCGTTGTAGAGCGACACGTTGCCCCCCACGATCGGCGCTTGAAGCGCACGGCAGGCGTCGCCCAATCCCCGCACCGCTTCGGTGAGCTGCCAGGCGATGTGGGGCTTCTCGGGGTTGCCGAAGTTGAGGTTGTTGGTGGTGCCGAGCGGAAGGGCCCCCACGCAGGCGAGGTTGGAGGCGCACTCGAGCACCGCCGCAACCGTCCCCGTGTAGGGGTCGGCGGCGACACGCCTGCCATTGCAGTCGATCGACACCCCCATCGCGGGGAGCGGCTGTTTTGGGTCGTGCCCCGCGGAAGACTCGCCCGCGGGGCCGGCCATCGTGCCGGTGTCGCCGTGGGGGCGAATCGTGAGAACAGCCGCGTCTGTCTGCTCGGGGCGTCGCACCGTGCGCGACTGCACGATCGCGTCGTACTGCTCGAACAGGGGCCGGCGCGAGGCGATGTTGGGAGAGGAGAGCAGCGCGAGCAGGATCTCGCTCGCGTCGTGCGCGTCCCCTCCCGGAGTGTTTTCGAGGGATAGCTTCGCCTTCGGCTCCGCGTATGTACGACCCTGTGGCTTCATGGGATGCAGGTCGTAGAGGGGACAGTCGTCCACAAGCGCTCTCACCGGCATATCGCCGACAAGGGCGCTCCCGTCGAAGATGCGCATACGGCCGGTGTCGGTGACCGTGCCGATAGCGGAGCCCCCCACCTCCCACTTCTCGCACACCTCTAGCACGGCGGTGACGTTGTGGGGAGCCACCACGCAGAGCATGCGCTCCTGGGACTCGGACACCATGATCTCGAAGGGCTCCATGCCGGCCTCGCGGAGGGGGACCTTGGAGACGTCGATGTCGATCCCCACCTCCCCCTTGGAGGCCATCTCCGATGCGGAGGAGGTGAGCCCGGCGGCGCCAAGGTCCTGCAACGACACGAGCAGCCCCCGCTCCAGCAGCTCGAGCGAGCACTCCATCAGCTTCTTCTCCTCGAAAGGGTCGCCCACTTGCACCGTGGGACGCTTGTCGTCGTCCTCGTC
>JBOGYB010000116.1:0-5797 GCA_050696555.1 Solirubrobacteraceae bacterium
CCGCAACGGTGGCTTCTCAGGCGCGATCATGCCCGAGAACCTCGTCGTCGGTCAGGACGCCAAGGACATCGCGTCCTTCCTTGCCGCCTACTCGGGCAAGCAGTCCAAGAGCGTGCCGTCGGTCAACATCACGCTCTCTACCAAATAGCTCTTCTGTAGTGGTTTAGGAGGCGCCGCCCTGGATCGTAGTCATCCAGGCCGGGTAGGCTCCCTTCCCGTGCTCGACCTCAAGCTGATTCGCGAAGACCCGGACCGTGTGCGCGCGGCGCTTGCGCGCCGGGGCGACCAGGCTGCCGTCGGTCTGGACGCGGTGCTCGAGCTTGATGGGCAGCGGCGAGAGCTGATCCCGCGCGTCGAGGAGTTGCGTGCCGAGCGCAATGCCGCGGCTGATGCGATTGCCCAGGCGAAGCGTGCCGGCGAGGATGCGGCCGAGGCGATCGCCGCGCAGCGCGAGGTGGGGGCGCGCGAAAAGCAACTGAATGGCGAGCTGGCGCAGGTTGAAGAGCGGTTGCGTGTCGCGCTTGCGCCATTGCCGAACCTGCCCGACCCCACGGCTGCGCCTGGACCCGAGGACGAGTTGGTGAAGACGGTGGGGGAGCCACGCGTGGCGGGCGAGGGCACGCGCGATCACCTCGAACTGGCGGGTCAGATGATCGACATGGATCACGCCGCACAGCTCTCGGGCGCGCGTTTCGCCTATCTGAAGGGCGATCTGGTGATGGTGGAGCTTGCGCTCGTGCGCTTTGCCCTGGAGAAGCTGCGAGGACATGGGTTCGAGCCGGTGATCCCACCGGTACTGGTGCGCGAGCGGGCACTCTACGGGACTGGTTTCCTGCCTGATACCGAGCAGCAGATCTACCGTCTCGCCGACGACGACCTCTATCTCGTGGGTACCTCCGAGGTGGCGCTCGCCTCCCTTCACGACGACGAGATCCTTCCGGCCGAGCGTTTGCCGCTGCGCTACGCGGGCTTCTCACCGTGCTTTCGCCGCGAGGCCGGGGCGGCCGGGAAGGATACGCGCGGGATCTTCCGGGTGCACCAGTTCGACAAGGTGGAGATGTTCAGCTTCGTCGAGCCAGATAACTCGGTCGAGGAGCACGAGCGCATCCTCGCGATCGAGGAGGAGATCCTCACCCAGCTTCGGCTTCCCTACCGTGTGGTGAACATCGCCGTCAACGACCTCGGCAACTCCGCCGCGAAGAAGTACGACTGCGAGGCGTGGCTCCCCAGCCAGGGTCGCTACCGCGAGTTGACATCGTGCTCGAACACGACCGACTACCAAGCCCGGCGTCTAAATATTCGCTTGCGCCGCGACAAGCGCACCGAGACGCTCCACACGCTCAACGGCACAGCCGTGGCTGTCGGACGCACGATCATCGCGCTGCTCGAGAACGGTCAGCGCGAGGATGGCACGGTTGCGCTACCCGACGTACTCGCCGAGTACGGCGCTCCCGCCGTGCTCGGCGCCTGAGCGTCGTCTCAGGCGAGACCCGATTCCTGGATCAGCCGCGCCGCGGGCTGGTCGTCTCCTAGTTCGACCGGTTCCAGCGCAGTTAGTTGGAGCGCGCTGAGCGGCGGTAGCGCTGCGTTGGGCTTCACTTCCGGTCGAATTGGATATTCGAAGTCGTCGCTGTGGGCGATGATTTCCTGGGCCGGCTTGCTCACGAGGAAGTTGACGAACTTCTCGGCGTTGCGACGGTGGGTGCTCGCGGCGAGCACAGCGACTCCGGATATGTTCTCGAGTCCCCCCACGTCCCCGCCCGGGAAGTAGTAGAGCTTGCTGTGAATGTTCTTTGCTCCCACCTCCAGGCGCAGGCGGAACCAGTAGTAGTTGTTGATCACTCCGGTCGCTACATCTCCGCGGTCTACTGCCGTGGCGACGGCCTCGTCGTCTTGATAGATGTGTGCGTTGCGCTCGAGCCCAGCCAGCCAGCTCTGCGCCGCCGTCTTGCCGTGGGTCGCAAGCACGGCACCGACGAGCGGCACGAAGTCCGAGTCGGTCGGTGCGATCGCGACCTTTCCCTTCCATCGGGGCTGCGCGAGTTGGAGGATCGAAGCGGGGAGCGCGGAGCTTGCCACGAGGCTTGGGTTATACGCGAGGACGCTGATTCGCCGTGTGATCCCCGTCCAGTTTCCGGAGCCGCCTCGCTTGGGAGACTCGTCGAGAGTGGAGCTGTCGGTGCTTGCCAGCAGCCCGTGTTCGTAGAGCGTTACGAGCTCGGGGGAGTTCTCGGTGAAATACACGTCGGCGGGGGAGCGCTTTCCTTCCTGGAGAAGCTGGTTGGCCAGGACGATGCCGTCGTTCGTGCGAACCCGTACGTCGATGCCGGTCTGCTTCTCAAAAGCTGCCACCAGCGCGTGGGTCAGCTGGGGGTGTTGGCCGTTGTAGAGCAGGAGCGAGTTCGCGCCACCGCCACCACAACCGCCCCCCAAACATGCAAGTGCTGTGGCTGTGAGTACCGTGGCCAGGATGTGAGGTCGCTTCATCTGTGGCTCCTCCGTGGGGTGAGTGTCTCGCCCGGCACGGGGCGTCCGTTGGATTGCGCCGCCCGTGAGTAGGCGACGACGGGTCCGCGCACCAGCAACTCCACAAGCTCGTCTGTCGCGGGAACCTCGTGTGAGAAAGTCCGTGTCTTGACGACGGTGCCCGGATCTGATTGGAGAGCCAAGTGGATCACCGTGTCGGGGCCGTAATACACATGGTCGACAACCCTTGCCTGTACGCCTTCATCGCTCGGTTTCCCGCCGGAGTCAATTCGTGCCAGTTGGATCTGCTCGGGTCGGATCACCACCTCCACTGGACCGTCGGCGGGGCCGTCGAGGACGTCTACCTCCCCCAGCGCGCAGGTCACTCTGCCAAGGCCGGCGTTGCCAGGGAGCACGATGGCCTCCCCTATGGCGCGCGCGACCGCGACGTCGACAGGTTGCCGGTAGACCTCGGACGGTGGCCCCGTCTGTACGAGCCGACCGTCGCGCAGCACGGCCACCTCGGTACCCATAGAGAGCGCCTCAGCCTGGTCATGGGTGACGAGCACGGCCGTTGTTCCTCCACGTACCAGTGCGCGCACGACCGCCTCTCGCGTATCCACTCGCAGCGCGGCGTCGAGCCCGGAGAATGGCTCGTCGAGGAGCACGAGTCGCGGGCGGGGCGCGAGTGCGCGCGCGAGTCCGACGCGGCGCTGCTCACCGCCGGATAGCTCTTGCGGGCGCCGATGGCCGTAGCTGTCGTCCAACCCCACGAGCGCAAGTGCCTCAGAGACACGGATGCCCTTCCTGCGCTCGGAGCGGGGTAGTCCGAAGCCGACGTTCCCGGCGACCGTCAAGTGCGGGAACAGGGCGCCCTCCTGTGCCACATAGCCCACCGAGCGCTTGTCGGTCGGCACGTTTACTCGCTTGGAGTCGGCCACGATCGTGCCGTCCACGGCGATCGTGCCGGCGTTGGCCTCCACCAGGCCCATGACAATCCGCAGCAGTGTCGTCTTGCCGCTACCCGAGGCGCCGAGGATCGCCGTGAGTGTCCCCTCGGGGACGGTGAGCTCGACACCGCGCAACACAGTGCGTCTCCCGTAGGACTTGACCAGTCCTTCGCAGCGAAGCTCAGCCATGACTCACGAGACCCGTTGTGAGCGAGTCCGGCCGAAGCGGGTCATCAAGATGTACGTGGCGATCATCGACAACGCGATCAGCACCGCGGCGAATGGCGCCGCCGCCGCAAACGCCACAGTCGAGCTGTTTGCCTGGAATTCGGTGCCAAGCGTGTACATGTCGGGGGGAAGCAGCACTTGTGCCGTGGAGACGTCGCCGAGCACGAAGGCGAACACGAGCACACCCGCGGCGGCAAGCCCCGGCCGTGCGAGCGGCATAGTGATTCGCCGCAGCACTCCCATCGGGCCCGAGCCCAACGATCGCGCCGAGTCCTCAAGGGCAGGCTCGATCTGCCCGAGCGTAACCCTCAACGCGACAACCGCGAAGGGGACGAACAGGATCGCGCCGGCAAAGACGAGGAGAGCGACTCCGCCAGAGAGCGAAGGCGCCCAACGGCTCGCCGCGTACGCAAGCGCGATCGCCGCCACGAGGTCGGGAAGCGCAAACGACAGGTAGGTGGCTCGCTCCAGCACGGTCGCCGCCCGCCCTCGGTAGCGCACGATGAGGATCGCGACGGGAAGGGACAGGGCGAGCGCGACAAACGCGGAGCCGATGCCAAGGCCAACGGACGTCAGCGTCGCGGGCCAAAGATATTCAAGGCTTTCCGAGGCCGCTGAATAGCCTGCGCTGGTGCTTTTGGTGAACCAGTAGATAAGCATCCCAACCGGGATGCCCACACCGACCGCCACGACCAGGGCGAGCCCGCAAAGCACCAGCGGTGTGCTCCATCCGAGGCGGTAGCGGATTGGCGCACGCCGGGCTCCGGAGGCTACCCGCGCGTAGTTGGCGTGACCGCGGAGCCACGACTCTCCGAACAGCAGCAAGACACACAGGGCGATCGATAGAAGCGACAGGGCGGCGGCGCCCGAGGCGCTGAAGCTCAGCTTGTACTGCGAGTAGACGTCGATCGCGAACGTCTGGAATTTCAGCCCCACGAAGGCGTCGTACTCCACGAGCGTGTCGAGCACGACGAGCAGCAGGCCGCCGAGCAGGGCGGGGCGAAGCTGGGGGAGGACAACGCGGAAGAACGTTTGACGTGCGTTGAGGCCCAGCGAGCGGGCGCTCTCCTCGAGCGCCGGGTCGAGCCCCCGCAGCGAGACCGCCACGAGCAGGAACACGATCGGGTAGTAGGAGAAGGCGATGATGCCCGACGCCCCCACCAGCCCTTGCAGCGAGGGACTGAGCGTGGCCCAGGCATAGCTCGTGACGAACAGTGGCACTGTGAGGGGAGCGACGAGCAAAAGCGCCCATATCTTTCGGCCGGGTAGGTAGGTGCGCTCGACCAACCACGCGCAGCCGACACCGAGCACGCCGGCCACCGGCGTCGCTATCGCCGCGACCAGCACTGTGTGCATCAGCAGTTCTTTGACGGATGTCGCTTCGATCGAGTCCCTTGCCGCGGAGATCCCGCCCTGGAGTGCCTGGAAGATCGTCACTCCGACGGGCAGCACGACGACGAGGACTGCCAGCAGGCAGATGATCAGCAGGCTGGTTGGGGCCTCACGCGATGGACCGCGACGACCTCGCGGTATCGCAAAGCGGCGGTTGGAGATGACTTGAGTGCCCATGAGAGGGGTGGGTGTCGTTTGTTGAGACTTTCCCAGAAAGCCAAATCTTGCGCGCCGATCCTACAGCAACGCATGTCCCCTCGGTTAGGCAACCCTAATTAGGATCACCTAATAGTCGACTCGAGTCGATCCAGGAGCCACATGTGCGCTATGAGTGTCGGATCGACAGTGCGTGTTCGCTATCCGCCGGGGTTGGAGACAATCCTCGTGCTCGTGACAACCTCGTCCGCTTAGGGCGAGAAATAATGTCTAGCGAGCGCTGCCGAGCAGCTGGATATGGTCGGCCTCGGCGGCACCGGGGAACGGGCGAGTGAGGCCGAATTTCTCGAGGATCGACTCCGGCACACCCTCCACACCAGGGGTGTCAGAGGCTTCGCCGCGCGTGTGCGGGTCGTCGGCGAAGCCACCCACCTCGAGCGAATGCTGCGGTGTGCGGTAGCCGGAGATGCCGATCAGGTGTAGGTGCAACGCCTTGCCCATCGTGTTCAAGCGGGACGCTATCTCCGGCTCGTTGCCCACGCTGTAGTTGGTGCCGGGAGCCTGGAAGAAGCCGAATTCGCCGGAAGGGGCGCCGACTTCCACTG
>JBOGYB010000117.1:0-5792 GCA_050696555.1 Solirubrobacteraceae bacterium
CGCCAGCGCTCCGCCAACCGCTCCATCGTCTCGCGATCGGGCTCTTCCAGCGAGTAGGCGCGTTCGATCGCGCGGCGGATACCGAGGTCGCCCGGGGCCATCACGTCGGGGCGGTGGAGGTGGGACATGAGGAACATGTGGGCGGTCCACTCCCCGATCCCCTTCACCGCCACAAGCTCCTCCATGACCTGCTCGTCGGAGAGCGAGTCCAGCCGGTCGAGCTCCAATTCCCCGGAGAGGATGTGATCGGCAAGCGAGCGCATGAACCCCACCTTCGAGCGTGACAACCCCACCGCCGCGCGCAACTCTTCGGGGTCATCTGCAAGCAGCTGCTCAGGTGTTGGTGTTTGGCCGAAGCGATTGGTGAGCCTGCCGTAGATCGCGGCACCCGCCTTCACCGAGAGCTGCTGGTTGACGACCGCGTGCAGCAGCGCTCCGTAATGCTCCTGAGGGTCGGCTCGTTTGCGCGGAGGGCTGGGGAGGACCCCACATTCTTCGATCAACCCGGCCATGATCGGGTCGGCCGCGCGCAGCTCTTCCACCGCCGCCTTCTGCGAGCGAGCCATCGCTTCAGCTCGCCCGCGATGCCTGTGTGTCGAGCGCGATCGGCTCGCCGTCGAGCGCGTTCAGGGCGCGCTCCAGCGAGCAGGCGATACAGGTGAAGCTGGGTGTGTCGCGCACGGTGAAACGCGAGGCCTCGGTGGTGCGCAGCCGCTGCACGAGGTCGAGGAACGTGCCCACGTCGTCGGTGTCGAACGCCACTACGAACTCCTGGTCGTCCAGGCCGAAGGAGTAGGTGGTGTGGTTGTCCACGCCGGGGTATTCCCGCCCCACCGTGATGTGCCCCTGCATGATCCGCCAGCGCTCTTCCGCCGGGAGGGCGTACCACTCGCGGGACTTCACGAACGGGTAGACGAACAGGTACTTGCCGCGGAACCCCCGCGGGTGCACCCGCTCGTCTTCGGAGTACTCCGAGCTCTTGCGCATCCCCAGGTACGAGTAGGGCTGCTCCGCCCACTTCATCAGCCCACTCTGCGCAAGCACAACATGGAACTCGTGGATGCGGTCGAGATTCTCCGCCTCGGAGATCAACAGCAGCTCAGCGTCCCCACGTGTCCCCACCAGCGAGAACGATTGCAGGAGGTGCCCGTCGGCGAAGTCCTCGCAGGCGGCCATGAACTCGCGCTTGCTCTCCGCGCGCGTCTCGTCGTCGAGGCGACGCCAAGCCGGATCGAGCTTGAGGAAGGTGTACTTGACGAAGTGTCGCTCGGCCATGGCAGCCGATTATATGGCCGCCCGTTGGCTCGTCTTCGCCGCCACATAGCGCCAATGGTGAGTTTCCCGCGGTGCCGCGCCGGCAGCGGTTACAGTTCACCTGTGCGGATCGCTCTCGTTTCGCCGTACTCGTGGACGTACCCGGGCGGCGTCACACGCCATATCGAGGCGCTGTCGGCTGAGCTGGCGGCGAAAGGTCACGAGCCGCACATCCTCGCGCCCTACGATCCGGATGACGCGCTCTCGCGGCGTTTGCACCGCGGGGCTCGTCCGCAACGTGTCCAGCCGCCGGAGAACTTCGTCCCGCTCGGACGCACGATCGGGATTCCCGCCAACGGTGCGGTCTCGAACCTGACCGGCACGCCCCACTCTGTCTTTGCCATACGCCACGCGCTGCGAACCGGGGGCTACGACGTGGCCCACATCCACGAGCCGATCGTCCCGCTCGTGGGCTTCGACGCGCTCATGTCTGCCGGAGACGACCTCCCGCTCGTCGGCACGTTCCACACCTACTCGGAGAATCCCCTCACCAACGGGATCGGTGCTGTCGTGATGGGTGGGCAGCGACGCATGAACCGTCTGCACGTGCGTATCGCGGTCTCCGAGGCTGCGGCTTGGACGGCGAGGCGCTTCTACGGAGGTCGCTACCGAATCGTGCCCAACGGGGTGCGACTCGATCCGGCCGGCTTGGGTGGGCTCGAAGGGGGGCTGGAACCGGATGCGGGCGGGGGCGATGTTCTTCCCGGCATGCCTGACGGCGATACGCCGCTGCGCATCCTGTTCATCGGTCAAGCCGTCGAGCGCAAGGGATTGCCGGTGCTGCTGCGTGCGTTCGAGGCCCTGCGCGAGCACGTTCCGGCGACCCTCACGCTGGTCGGGGCAAGCGCCGCCGAGATCGCGCCGATGCTGCTCGACGATCGCGGTGTGCGTGCGCTCGGGAAGGTGTCCGAGCAGGAGAAGCACGCCGAGCTTGCCCGTGCCGAGGTGCTGTGCGCCCCTTCGCTTCGGGGGGAGAGCTTCGGGATGGTGCTCACGGAGGCGTTCGCCGCCGCGACGCCTGTCGTGGCCTCAGACATCCCCGGCTATCGCGACGTCGCGCGCGACCAGGTGGACGGCCTGCTCGTGCCCCCGGGCGATGCGCTCGCGCTTGCAGAGGCGTTGCGTGCGATGGCGCTCAACCCCAACCAGCGTATGGACATGGCGGTGGCTGCCCGCGAGCGCGCAGAGCGCTTCTCGTGGGCCCATGTAGCCGAGGAGGTCGCCGACTGCTACGAGCAAGCGATCGCGGTTGGGCGGCCGGTCACACGCCTCGCACGTGCGGCGGTCCGTCACGGTTTCGCTCCCGCCGACCTACGCCCGCGCGTGCGGGCGCGCCGACTACCCAGCCTGGAGCCGGCTCAACCCGTGAGGCATCGAGCGCTGCGGGTGCTCTCACGTGTCGCCCTCCTGCTGAGCTCGCTCGCCGGTCTTGCCCTCGCATTTCTTGCGCTGCAGAAGATCGGGGTCACTAACGTAGCCGCAAGCCTTGTCGCCTCCAGCCCCGGACTAGTCGCGGCCGGCGTGGGGGTGATGTGTGCATCGATGTTCATGCGTGGAATCGCCTGGCACGCGATCCTCGAGGCCGCTCCAACCTGGCGTCCTGCCCGGCGCCGCGACGCCCTGCAAGGGACATTCATCGGTGTGCTCATGTCCGCCACGCTACCCGCACGCCTGGGTGAGCCCTCGCGTGCGCTGATCGTCGCGCGTCGCGTGGGCCGTGCGCGTGAGACCCTCCCGGTGGTGCTCGGCACGATGGTCTCCCAGACGCTTCTCAACCTGCTCGCGCTGGCGATCCTCGGTGGGGTGATGTTCTCGAGTGTGAGCTTCGCCGGCAATCACACAAGCGCGCTGCTCGCCGTTGCACTGGCTCCCCTCGCGATCCTGGTGGGGCTGCTGCTGGCGCCGGTTGTGGTGCCACGCGCTGCCGTATCGCGCTCGCAGCGGCTCGGGCGGCTGCTGGCAAACGTGCGTGTCGCGCTCGTCCGTGTTCGCGCCGGGCTGCGCGTCTTTCGCAACCCGCGCCATGCCTCGGTGGCAACGCTGCTGCAGCTCTCGGCGTGGGGGCTGCAATGCCTTTCCTGCTGGCTTCTGCTGATGGCGCTCGGGTTGGACGCGAAGGCGGGCTTCGGCGCGGCCGCCGCGGTGCTGTTCGCCGTGAACGTCACGGCGGTTGTCCCCGCCACCCCCGCCAACGTTGGGGTCTTCCAGGCGGCATGCGTCGCGGTGCTGGCCGGCGCCTACCACGTGCCCACCGCCGACGCGCTTGCCTACGGCATCGTGTTGCAGGCGGTCGAGGTCGCCACAGCGGTCGTCATGGGTGTGCCGGCACTAGTCAACGAGGGCCTCTCCTGGAAGGACGTGCGCATGCGCACCATGCACGCCTCGTCCGTGAAGCTTCCGCCGCTGCCCGGCGCCGCGCGGCGGGCGCCCTCCCGGGTCCAGTCCTGAGCGAAGAGCGTCGACTCGCAGGAGCCGGGCTCGTCCTGCCGAACCGGGTTGCATGAGCGACGCTTGGGTCTATGTGCTGTGTTGCCGCGACGGGTCGCTCTACACCGGCTGGACCAACGATTTGGAGCGTCGTATTTCGCGGCACGCCCAGGGAAAGGCAAGCCGCTACACAGCCAGCAGGTTGCCCGTCGAGTTGGCGGCAGCATGGCCGATGCAAGACCGTGGCGCGGCTATGCGCGAGGAGGCTCGAATCAAGCGGCTCTCGCGCGCGGAGAAGCTGGCGCTGCTGCAGCGCGAAGGCGCTCAGGCGCCGCTGCCGGCCTTCGCCGGCTGACCCTCTGCCTCTACGGCGCCGTCGGGGGGGTCAACGTCGTCGAGCTCGCCGAACAGGGAGGGGTCGCGGTAAGAGCCCTTGATGATGTCGTCGGGTGAGCCCTCGGGCAGCAGGCGGCCTTGGCGCGTGCCGAAGTAGATCGCCTGGGGATGGTGCGCGACGAGCGCCAGGGTGGACTGCTCGGGGATCGGCGCATAGCCGTCTGAGATCTCCATGCCGATCTTCTCGAGGCCGAGCAGCTTCTCCACCTTCAGATGCTCTGACTGCTCGGGCACGGCGGGGTAGCCCCACGAGTAGCGCCTGCCCTGCGTGGAGGGGATCGCCAACATCTCGCGGGCTTTGGCGTGCAACCACTCGGCGAGCCCCTCGGCCGTTTGCACGCCAAGGCCGTGCACAAAAAGCTGCTCTGCGAACTCTCCGTCGGACTCCAGCTTCGCCATCAGCTCGGTTACCTCCGAGCCGACCGTCACTGCCTGCACGGCGATAACGTCGAGTTGATTTGGAGGCCCGCCCGCCCTGCCGTTGACCGCCGGGCGAAAGAAATCGGCGAGGCAGATGCGGTCGCCCTTGGGCTGACGCGGGCACACGAAGCGCGTCAGCTCGGCGGCCGGGTCGCCGGCGTCGAGCCCCCCGGTGGGGTCCACCACGCGCGGGTCGAGCACCACGATGTCGTTGCCCTGTGCGTAACACGGGAAGAAGCCGAGTAGCGCACGGGGGTGCAGGTAGCCCTGCTCGCTCCACATACGCTCCAGGCGGGGACGGAAGTCTCCATCCACGAGCTCTCTCCAGGCCTCGCCCTTTACGCCCTTGCCGCCCCAATGCAGCTTGAAGAGCACGTGGGTGTCGAGGTGGGAGTACACCTCGTCCATATCCACCGGCACCTCCTGCACCCCCCACCATGGAGGTGTGGGTATCGGGTCGTCCGTGCTCACGTTCGAGCGCACCGAGTCGTCGGCGAAGTTGAGCTCCTCCTCCGGCTCCTCCCCCTTCTCGCGAAAGGCGGTGGCTCCGGTGCGCAGCTTCTCGAGCAGCGCCTCGTGCGCGCCCTCGTCGATCAGCTGGTCCATCACTGACAGTCCCTCGAAGGCGTCCTTGCAGTAGAACACGCCCGACGAATAAGCGCGCTCCCCCTCGACGAACAGCGCGCGCCGCCCGAAGCGGCGGTTGATTGCCGCGCCGCCGATCAGCACCGGAATCTCGAGCCCGCGCCGGTCCAGCTCCTGGACGCACAACGGCATCTGCTTCGACGTCGAGACGAGCAGGGCTGACAGCCCGATCGCATCCGCCCCGACCTCGAGTGCCTTTTCAACAATTGTATTTACAGGAACTTGTTTGCCGATGTCGTAGACCGTGTACCCATTGTTGGAGAGGATCGTGTTGACGAGCGATTTGCCGATGTCGTGGACGTCGCCGTAGACCGTCGCCAAGACGACTTTCCCTTTGGTGTAACCCTCGGCGCGCTCGAGGAATTGCTCGAGGTGCTTGACTGCCTTCTTCATCACTTCGGCGGACTGCAATACGAACGGTAGAATGAGCTCGCCGGCGCCGAACTTGTCGCCGACTTCTTTCATCGCGGGAAGGAGCACGTCGTTGAGCACGCGCACCGGCTGCTCGCGCACGCCGGCCGCGTCGAGCGCCGCCTCGATGCCGTCCTTCTTGCGGTGCACGACCATCCAGTGCACGCGCTGCTCGGGCG
>JBOGYB010000118.1:0-5760 GCA_050696555.1 Solirubrobacteraceae bacterium
GCCGACAGCAGGACCTGCTGGATGCGGGCCGACAGCTCGATCCCGCGGTAGCAGATCCAAGTCATCAGGGCGATCCATACGACCGCCGCCGCGACGATCGCTCCGGTGGATTCGGCGGCGGAGTTCCAGTCGAAGAGCTTGAAGGTGTAGATGCCTGCGATCTGCGCGAGCGAGGCCATCACGAGCACGTCGGCGAGGAAGATTGCCCAACCGTTGACCCAGCCAGTGGCGGGGCCAAGCGCGCGTGTGGTCCAAGCGAACGTCGTGCCCGCGTCGGGGTCTGCTCTGTTCAGTCCCCGGTAGGCGCCGGCGATCAAGAGCATTGGTATGAACGCCACCAGCAGCACTGCCGGGGCGTGAACGCCAACCCCCTGTACGGCGACGATGAACCCGAGCGTCGCCGCGAGCGAATAGGCGGGCGCGGTCGAGGCGACGCCGATGACCAGGTTCGAGAGGTAGCCGATCGCGTCTTTCTTCAGGCCCTTGTCTTCGATCTGCCCCGATGCTTGGCGGGGACCTTCTCCGGCGGAGCTGATGGAGGCCATGGCGGCAACCCTCTCTGTCGCCGGTCCCCAAACGGTCGCCCGCGACGGTCAAGTTGTGATCGTTACAAGCAGCTTGAATCAGCGTAGGACCGGATCGGCGTATACACAAGGGTCGCAATCGCCAACAAGTCGCAGTCGGTTTGTACGTCTCGTACAACGGGTAGACGAAGTGTTGAACGAGTAGCG
Source organism: Solirubrobacteraceae bacterium (assembly GCA_050696555.1). Classification (GTDB taxonomy): domain Bacteria; phylum Actinomycetota; class Thermoleophilia; order Solirubrobacterales; family Solirubrobacteraceae; genus Palsa-744. Next base: position 732 of record JBOGYB010000118.1, read on the forward strand.
CATTGATGGGTACATGTGGGGGCGGTACCGTTATCCGTGGTGTCTATGTCCACAGAAGTGCAACATCCCACTTCGTCGGTTACCACGGGTGACTTGCAGGCGCTGGCAAAGCGTCACCTGTGGATGCATTTCACGCGGATGGGTGCCTACGAGGACCACGAGGTGCCGGTGATCGAGCGGGGGGAGGGGTGCTACGTATACGACACCCATGGCAAGCGTTACCTCGACGGGCTCTCGGCGCTTTATTGCGTGAATATCGGTCACGGGCGCGCCGAGCTGGGGGAAGCGGCCGCGGAGCAGTCAAAGCAACTCGGGTTCTATACGAACTGGAGCTACGCCCACCCCCGCTCGATCGAACTTGCGGCGCGTATCGCGCAGCTTGCGCCGGGAGACCTCAACCGGGTGTTCTTCGTGTCAGGGGGGTCGGAGGCGGTGGAGTCGGCGTGGAAGCTCGCCAAGGCCTACCACACCGCCTGTGGGGAGTCGCGCAAGCACAAGATCGTCTCCAGATACCTCGCCTACCACGGCACCTCCATGGGGGCGCTCACCGCTACCGGATTGTCACCGTTGCGGGAGCCCTTCGAGCCGCTCACCCCCGGGGGGAGGCATGTGGCGAACACCAACTCCTACCGTTGGACTGAAGACAGAGACCCGTTGTGGGCAGCGGAGGCGATCGAGGAGGCGATCGAGTTCGAGGGTCCCCACACGGTGGCGGCGGTGATCTTGGAGCCGGTGCAGAACGGGGGTGGGTGCTTCGTCCCGCAGGACGGTTACTTCCAGAGGGTGCGCGAGATCTGCGATCGCCACAAAGTGTTGCTCATCTCCGACGAGGTGATCTGTGCGTGGGGGAGGCTCGGGCACTGGTTTGGGTGTGAGCGGTATGAGTACAAACCCGACATCGTCACCACCGCGAAGGGGATGACCTCGGCGTATGCCCCGATGGGCGCTGTGATCACCACCGATAGGGTGGCTGAGCCGTTCTTGCACGCGAAGGCGATCTTCAACCACGGTTTCACCTTCGGGGGGCACCCGATGGGGTGTGCGGTGGCGATGGCGAACATCGACGTGATGGAGAGGGAGCGAACCAACGAGCATGTGCTCTCCAAGGAGGGTGAGTTCAGGGCGATGCTCGAGAGCCTGCGGGACCTGCCGATCGTGGGGGATGTGCGTGGTGCGGGTTATTTCCACGCGATCGAGCTCGTGAAGGACAAGGACACGAAGACCACCTTCAACGCGCACGAGTCCGAGGAGCTGCTGCGGGGCTTTCTCTCGGGTGCCCTCTACGAGCGGGGGTTGATCTGCCGCACCGACGACCGTGGGGACCCGGTGATCCAGCTCTCTCCACCGTTGATCGCCGACAGCGAGCAGTTCGAGGAGATCGAGGGGATCCTGCGTCCGGTGCTCACGGAGGCGTGGGAGCGGCTTGTGAAGAGGAAGGGGCCGGGCGATGTTGACCGTCGAGAGCCTCGTCTCCGAGCTTGATTTGACCCTCGCCACCGGCGAGGAGAACGCGGGTGCGGCAGTGCGGTGGGTGCACTCGACCGAGCTGGTGGACCCCACGCCGTGGTTGCGTGGTGGTGAGCTGCTGCTCACGACGGGACTCCAGCTGACCAACGCGAAGCTCCAGCGAGAGTTCGTGGAGCGCCTGGCGGAGCGGGAGATCGCGGGGTTGGGTTTCGGCACCGGGTTTGCCCACAAGAAGATTCCCGCGGCGATCCTCAACACCGCACGGAAGCGCGATTTTCCCCTTTTCGAGGTGTCCTACGAGTTGCCGTTCATCGCCGTCACAGAGAGGGTGTTCGCGCAGCTGCTCAACGAGCGCTACGAACTGTTGCAACGCAACATGGCGGGGGACGTGCTTGCGGAGGCGCTCACGGGCAGGCTCTACCCGGACGAGTTGCAGGCGAGGTTGCGGCCGTTCGGGATCGGCGAACGCGCGGCGGTGCTCGCATTTGCGTTGCAGGAGCCGGGTGCCGCGGCACAGACACTCGAAGCGATCCTCGAGCGCGCTGGAGTGCACAGCCTCGTGGCGTTGCGCAACGGGTTGCTGTGTGCCGTTGTGGACTGTGAGGGGGATATCGCAAATGGTGTCCCGGCAGTCCTTCGCGCGGGGGCGCGCGAAGAGAGCCAAGGTGGGTCGCGCGCGCGCGAGTCACCCCCCGTGGGAGTACCCACAAACGACCCGGTCGAGCTGGCAAGGAGGGTGCGCGGCGAGTTGGGTACCCGCTTCGGCGAGGTACGCGCGGCGGCGAGCCGTCCCGCGCCCACGCACATGCTGCGCCGCAGCTTCCACGAGGCACGTTGCGCACTGGAGGCCGTGCGGCTGGCGAATGGGGCCGCGCCGGATGTGGCGACGTACGAGAACCTCGGGGCATTCCAGCTCTTGCTGTCGCTGCAGGATGACGAGGCGCTCGCCTCCTACTGCCACAGCGTGCTCGGGCCGGTGGAATCGGACGAGGGGAAGTACGGCGACGAGTTGTTGCGCTCGCTTGACGTGTTCATCGAACAGAACGGCCACTGGGAGAGGGCGGCGCAGGCGCTCTACTGCCATCGCCACACGTTGCGTTATCGCATCAAGCGCGTGGAGGCCCTCACCGGCCGCGATTTCTCGCACGCGCGCGACCGCATCGAGTTCTGGCTGGCGCTGCGCGGCAGGGAGCTCGCGCGATGACTCTTCACTCGCGAGCTCGCGCTCTCACCGCGTGCCGGCGCGCGAGAGGGGCAGGTGGTGTTGGTGGTTTTTTTAGAGACCCGCTCGTGCCTTGTGGGTATTGGGGGCCTACGGAATGAGAATTGGTGTGCCAACCGAGATCAAGTCGGACGAGTACCGCGTGGCGATAACGCCTGCCGGCGTGAGGGAGCTGTGCTCGCGTGGCCACGAGGTGTTCATCCAAGCCGGAGCGGGTCTCGGGAGTGCGCTCTCAGACGAGCAGTTCCAGGCGCAGGGGGCGACGATAGTGGACGGTGCCCCGGCACTGTTTGAACGGGGTGAGCTGATCTTGAAGGTAAAGGAGCCACAACCCGTAGAGGTTGATTTGCTCGAGGAGAGACACACCCTTTTCACCTACCTCCACCTCGCCGCCGAGCCGGCGCTTGCCGAGGGGTTGCGCGATTCGGGGGCCACCTGCATTGCGTATGAGACGGTGGAAAACGGGGATGGTCACCTGCCGTTGCTCGCCCCGATGAGTGAGGTGGCGGGGAAGATAGCCACACAAGCCGGTGCGTTCATGCTGGAGAAGCCACTCGGAGGGAGGGGGATTCTGCTTGGAGGGGTCCCCGGTGTGGCCGCCGCCACCGTACTTGTGATCGGGGGCGGTGTGGTGGGGATGAACGCGGCCTTCATCGCCATCGGGATGCAGGCAGATGTGTTCGTGTTCGATCGCTCCATCGATCGCTTGCGCGAGCTGGAAGTGGCGTTCGGGGGGAGGGCCTCCACCGTTTACTCCTCAGCGCTCGCGATCGAGGAGATGCTGCCGCTTGCGGATCTGGTGATCGGCGCGGTGCTCGTCCACGGTGGGCGCGCTCCGCGTGTGATCACCCGCGAGCAACTAACGCTTATGAAGCCTCACGCGGTGCTCGTGGATGTGTCGATCGACCAGGGGGGGTGCTTTGAGACCTCGCGTCCCACCACTCACTCAGACCCCACCTTCGAGGTGGACGGGATCACCCACTACTGCGTCACCAACATGCCGGGGGCGGTACCCATCACCTCCACCTACGCGCTCACCAACGCCACGCTCCCTTACGTCATCGAGCTAGCGGGTGGGATCGACCGGGCGCTTGCCCGCAGCCTCGAGCTGCGCGCCGGCGTCAATGTTCGCGCCGGAGAGATCGTTCACCCGGCTGTGTCCAACGCCCTGAAGGAGCTGGTATGACGACCGACACCTTGCGCAATTTCATCGACGGCGAGTCTGTAGAGGGGTCGGGTGGGGAGACGATGGCGGTGCTGAACCCTGCCACGGCACAGGAGCTGTGGCGCGCGCCCGTGTCCACCGCCGAGGACGTCGAGGTAGCCGTGAAAGCTGCGCGCCGGGCCTTCGAGGGTTGGTCGAACGCGACGCCCTCCGAGCGCTCGGCGTCGCTGCTCGCGTTGGCTGGAGCGCTTGAAGAGCACGGTGAGGAGATCGCACGGTTGGAGGCGCTCAACGCGGGCAAGCCGATCGAGGCGGTCTCGCGTGACGAGTTGCCTGTGATGGTGGACAACCTGCGCTTCTTCGCGGGTGCGGCACGGACGCTCGAGGGGAGAGCTGCCGGGGAGTACATGCAGGGCTACACCTCCTTCGTGCGTCGTGAGGCGGTGGGCGTAATCGGTCAGGTGACGCCCTGGAACTACCCGTTGATGATGGCCATCTGGAAGATTGCCCCGGCGCTTGCGGCGGGTAACACCGTGGTGCTCAAGCCGGCCGAGACGACGCCTGTGACCACCGTGCGAATGGCGGAAATCGCCTCAGACATCCTCCCCAAGGGAGCGTTCAACGTGGTGATGGGTCCCGGCGAGCCCACCGGGCAGGCGTTGCTCGAGCACCCCGACGTGGACATGCTCTCGCTGACGGGGTCGGTCGCAACGGGAAAGCACGTCGCGCGCACTGCCGCCGACTCCCTCAAGCGCGTTCACCTCGAGCTGGGTGGCAAGGCGCCCGTGATCGTGTTCGACGACGTCGACATGGCGTCAGCTATGGAAACCATCGCGGGCACGGGCTACTACAACGCGGGACAGGATTGCACCGCCGCCACCCGTGTGCTGGCGGGGGCGAAGGTCTACGACGACGTGGTTGCCGGCCTGACCGAGCAGGCGAGGGGGCTCGTGATCGGGGACACCCTCGCGGTGGACACCACGCTCGGGCCGGTCAACTCCGAGCGTCAGCGAAAGCGTGTGGAGGGTTTCCTGGAGCGTCGTCCCACCCACGCCGAGGTGGTGACCGGCGGAGTGGAGCCCGCGCGCGAGGGCTTCTACCTGGAGCCCGCCGTGGTGGCATGGTTGAGCCAGGACGACGAGATGATCCGCGACGAGATCTTCGGCCCTGTGATC
>JBOGYB010000119.1:0-5721 GCA_050696555.1 Solirubrobacteraceae bacterium
TCGATTCAGGTCGATCCGGGTACGGCGGGGGGGAGCGCGATGCGCGAGTATGCGCGCCGCCATGACGCCCGCGAGCAGCGCGCCCGCGAGCGTATGGGTTTGCTCGGGGTGGGGATCGCCCGGCTCACCGGTGACCCAGCTTCCACACGCGCGTGGAGGCAGGGGGCGGAGGGGGAGTCGAAGGTGGCGGCGCGACTTTGCAAGCTGCTCGAGGGGACAGGTGTGCACCTGCTGCACGATCGTCGCCTGAGGGGGCACGGTAAGGCGAACATCGACCACCTCGCGGTGGGGCCGGGGGGCGTGACCGTGATCGACGCGAAGGCGGTGCGTGGGGAGGTGCGAGTGCAGACGGTGGGGGGGTTGTTCTCGCAACGCGAACACTTACTGCGGGTGGGGGGACGCGATCGCACACGCCTGGTGCGGGGGGTGCGATCGCAGGGGGAGGTGGTGAGGGGGTGTCTCTCCACGCAGGGGTTTGACGCTGTCGAGGTGCGGTGCGCGCTGTGTTTTGCCGACACGAGTGGGTTGCCGCTCCTGCGACGGCTCGAACTGGATGGGGTGATCGTGGATGGGAGCAAGCGCGTGGCAAAGTTGGCGCGCCGTCCAGGGTCGTTGCGAGAGGCGGAGGTGCAGAGAGTGCTGCAGGTACTCGCTCAAGCGCTCCCATCGGCCTGATCCCTGCTAAAAGATCGCGGGATGACCAGCGCGGATGAAATGCTCGAGGTGGCGAGGGCGCGCGCGGAGGAGCTGGCGGCGCCAGGTTTGAGCCCGATGCCGCGGCGTAAGGTGGCGGTGCTCGCGTGCATGGACACGCGCATCGACCTGTTCCCGATGCTGGGGTTGCGGCGTGGCGATGCGCACATCATCCGCAACGCGGGTGGGCTGGTGACCGACGACGCGATCCGCTCGTTGAGTGTGTCGCAGCGCAAGCTCGGGACGGAGGAGATCGTGGTGGTGATGCACGAGGGGTGTGGGTTGCACAAAGCCTCCGAGGACGAGTTCGCGCAGGCGCTCGCCGCCGACGGGGTGCAGCCTACGTGGAGGTTGGGGGCATTCGAGGACGTGGAGGCCACCCTGCGGGGGGGTGTGGCGCGGTTGCGGTCAAGCCCGGAGCTCCCTGCCCGCGATCGCATCCGCGGTTTCGTGTTCGACCCCGAGACGGGGGGGCTGCGCGAGGTTGACTCCCCGGTGGGGCACCAGGGGAACTGAGGGTTCGGCTCTGTTCGACCTCGATGAATACCTCGAGCGGATCGGACTTTCCGGGTAGGCCGCCGGCGAGTGGGAGCGCGTGCCCGGTGGCCATAGAAGGCAATCCGAGTATGTGACTTTCGTAGCGAAGCCGTCCGGCGGGGAGGGTACGAATACGTCGATGCTTTCGCGGAGCTTGTTTCTTCGAGCGCCCGCAGTGATCCTCCGTGGGCCGATTGCCTGCGGTCGTCGCACATCCGAGCCGTGATTCGAGAGAGGGGTCTGCCGTGAACGAACGTCCCGTGCATTTGATCGTGAGCGACGATTTGGAGCGCTCGCGCTTGACCGTGTTCTTCCGTCTGTTGCTGGCGATTCCGCATTTGATCTGGTTGAGCCTGTGGGGAGCGGCAGCGGTGTTGGGGGCGATCGTGAACTGGGTGGCGACGCTCCTCGTGGGGAAGTCGCCGGAGGGATTGCACAACTTCCTTGCCGCCTATGTTCGCTATGCGATCCACGTCGGGGCGTATCTCTTTCTGGCGGCGAACCCCTTCCCCGATTTCACCGGGAAGCCGGGTTACCCGGTGGATGTGGAGATCGCCCCGCCGCAAGTGCAGAACCGTTGGAAGGTGGCCTTTCGCATCCTGCTCGCGATTCCCGCGCTGATGATCGTCTCGGCGCTGATGGCGGGTAGTGGGCGTACTTCCGGTGGGGCCTCCACCTATGGGTTGGCGGGGGTGGCGGCCACGTTTGGGTGGTTCGTGGTGCTGGCGCAGGCACGCCTGCCACGGGGGTTGCGGGACGCGATCGCCTACGCGCTGTCCTACTCTGCGCAGCTCGACGCGTACCTGTTTTTGCTCACCGACAGCTACCCCAGTAGCGATCCACAGTCCGCGCTTGCCGACTTGCCCTCGCGGCCTGAGGATCCGATCAAGCTGGATGTGAGCGACGATCTGGTGCGCTCGCGCTTGACTGTGTTCTTCCGTCTGCTGCTCTCCATCCCGCACCTGATCTGGCTTACGGTGTGGGGGATCGTGGCGTATCTCGCGGCGGTCGTGAACTGGTTCGCGACGCTCTTCAGGGGTAGCTCCCCCGATTCGCTACATGGTTTCCTGGCGGCGTATGTGCGCTACCAGACTCACGTTTACTCCTACCTATTTCTCATCGCGAACCCCTTCCCCGGGTTCGCCGGTGAGCAGGGGAGCTACCCGGTGGAACCCCGGATCGACGGTCCCCGCGAGCAGAACCGTTGGAAGGTGGGGTTCCGTCTGTTCTTGGCGATCCCTGCAGTGCTGCTGAACTCCGCCTACAGCGCGCTGCTCGCGATCGTGGCGTTCCTTGGTTGGTTTGCCTCGCTGGCCAACGCGAGGATGCCGTTGGGGATGCGCAATGCGGGGGCGCTTGCGTTGCGGTATGCGGCGCAGAGCGAGGGATACGTGTTGCTCCTGACCGACCACTACCCCTATAGCGGCCCGACAGGGGCGACGTTGCCGCCGCTTGCCGAACCGTCGCCGAGTCCGTTGGGGACGCCCGTATGAGAAGGCAGCACGGGATGAGAGGGCCGTTGGGCGAGCTGGACACCCCCGCGTGAGCGCGGCGGCGTGAGCGCCACGCGGCCCGCATCGCGCGGAGGGGCGTGGCGTTGGCTGCCGGCGCTCGTCGTCGCTGTGCTGGTGGTGGGGGGAGTGTGGTGGGTGGTGGCGCACTGGCTGCTATCCACCACGGTGCCCTCGGGCCTGCGGCTCGCCCACCTGGACCCGAGTCGCTACTTCAGTCGGGCGTTCCTGCGGCGTAGCGCCTCCTACGAGCGCTTCCTGGATGTGGATGCGTTGCTGGCGGAGGTGACGTTGGTGGGTGTGCTGTGCGTGTATGCGGTACGTGGGCACGGTCTCATGCGCGAGTCGGCGGCGGGGCCGATCGGGACGGGGATGCTGTTGGGGATGTTGGGGTTTGCGATCTTGTGGATCGCCGAGTTGCCGTTTGGGTTGGCGGCGGTGTGGTGGGAGCGCAGGCACGAGGTCTCCCACCAGGGGTATGTGACGTGGGTGGTGGAAAGCTTCACCGGGCTGGGAGGGAGGTTCGTGTTCGTGTCGTTCGCGCTGCTCGTGGCGATGGGGCTGGCGCGGGTGCTCGGGCGATGGTGGTGGGCGGCGGCTGTGCCGGCGTTTGCGGGGATCGCTTTGCTGTTCGCGTTCGTGTCCCCTTTCTTGATTCCCTCGGTTCATCGGCTGGAGGAACCGAAGCTACTCGCCGAAGCGAGTGCGCTGGCCCACCGTGAGGGTGTGGGGGGAACGAAGGTGGAAGTGCAGGAGGTGCACCGTTTTACGACGGCGCCAAACGCGGAGGCGGTGGGTGTGGGGTCGACCACCAGGTTGATCCTGTGGGATACGTTGCTCTACGGAGGTTTCAACCACCGGGAAGTGCGGTTCGTGGTGGCGCACGAGCTTGGACACATCTCGCGTAAGCACCTCTTGAAGGGCGTCGGGTGGGGGGCCCTGTTTCTGATCCCCACCACGCTCCTGGTCGTGTGGGCGACGGCAAAGCGTGGGGGGATGGGGCGTCCGGAGGCGGTGCCTGTGGCGCTATTGGTGCTGATCTTGTTCACGCTTGCGGCGATGCCGCTGCGAAACGCGATCACACGCCGTATGGAGGCGGAGGCGGATTGGAGGGCGCTCATCGCGACGCACGACCCGGCGGCGGCTAGAGCCCTGTTGCGAGGGTTGGCGGTGAAGAGCCTTGACGACCCGAACCCCCCGGGATGGTCTTACGCCTTGGAGGCGACCCATCCGAGCATCATGCAGCGGATCGCGATGGCAAACGCCTGGGAAAGCCGATCGCGCCGCCCGTAGTACCATCCTGAGCTTCAAGCGCCCGTAGCTCAGTGGTCAACGGTTCTCTTCGGGGAGCCAAAGAGCAGCGGTCTTTCAAACCGCAGGCCGCGGGTTCGATTCCCGCCGGGCGCACTAATCGAATACCGCATGGATACAGGGTTTGGGGCCACCTGTAAAGCCTGCATCTGCCGATCTTTACGCTGGGCAGGATACTGCGGTGTGCCCAGTCTTCCACCGTTGAGAGGGACGCGCAGGAGCCGGCCACTTCGCGACCTGTCATCACATCGGCTGCGGTTAGACGGCCTATGGCGGGGGATTTGCGCGTGCTGAGACTGGGGTGCTCTCCATGCGTATCCACATCGTGTGCTGGAGCGGTCGAGATGGCCTCACAGTGGCGAGAGCATGTGCTCGGTCGTCCACGTCAAGAGCCGACTTATCTGAGCGTCGGGGATGTTGCCGCGCGTTTCGGTGTAAGTACCCAGGCGGTCTATAAGTGGCTGGCCAAGCAGCGGATCGAGGGCACGCGAGGCCCCGGGGGTTCGTGGCGCATACCCGCCACGCAAATTCGAGCGCGACATGAGGCCGGCAAGCCCGCGCGAGCAACTTGACAGCCTTCAGACCGACCTCATTCGTCTGCACGGTGCAAGCGATTTGCCCTCGGAGGAGGAGCTGACCGAGCAGATGCGAGCCGAGGACTAGCGCAGGGCGTCTTTGCGGTCGATGCGCGTCGCTTTTGACACAACAGTCTTGTGGGGCGCCTTCCATCGCCCGGGCGGACCGAATTTCGCGCTGCTCGCGCTCGCTGCACAACGCTCTCCCGTGCTCGACGGATTCATTACCGATGTCGTGGGCGCCGAGTTCTGGTGGCGTGCCACTCAGCAAGGCGTAAAGGGTCCGGGCCAGACACTTGCCCGAACGTATTCAGAGCGGGAGCTCGAACCGTTCTTCGAAGCCTTCGGGGTTTTGTTCGAGCCGCAGAGCATGGCGCGAGTGCCCCAAGGGAGCTCGCTCGGCCGCTACGCAGGACTCGTCGGTTTTTCACTCGGGGAGTACCTCTACGCCGTCACCGGCAAGGATCGCGATGGCCTGCTCTCGGCCGCCACGGCCGCGTTCCCTGTCACTTTCGAGTCGATGGACCTCGCCGACCTGCACGTGTTGTGCGGAGGCAGGTTTCCCTGGTTTCGCGTGCTCGGCGCGTGAGCTTTTCGGTGAGGACGGTCTTGCCTGTAGGCGTGCGGACGAGGATCGCTTGGGAAGCCCGAGAGCGCGACGTATGCCAGCACTCCGTGGAGGTGCAGGATCTTCGGGACTGCAACACGGTGCAGGTGCGTGAGCCCGGTGGCTGTGCGGGCCAGGACTACATCTTTTGGGGCACGTCCACAAAACGCATCCCGGCAGAATCCTACAAGATGGACTCCCACTGCTCATCGGTCATGGGGCCGATATGCCTCTAGTCTCTAAGGACCGCGCCAATCTGGACCTCGTTAACTCGGGCGGCGTCGCAAACGAGCGAGTCGTCAGGCTTCACCGACCAAGCGTCGAGCACGGGCGGCGGTCGGATGGGGTCGTGCCTAGGACAAATCAACTCAGAGCGTCTCATGTTAGAGTCCGCCGCTACATGACCGAAGAAAGGACAGGCACCGATATGCGGGACTGGGCTAGGTGTAGAACCTGAGGACGTTGTTCATCCGGTCCTCCTTGGAGG
>JBOGYB010000120.1:0-5712 GCA_050696555.1 Solirubrobacteraceae bacterium
CTCGCGGGCGAGGGGGACAAGACGCAGCACGATCATCGCAGCGCGGGTGAGCTGATCCTCATGTCCGCGCGAGAGCTCGCGGTAGGGCTCGAACACGTTGAGATGTGGATTCGAGGTAGTGCTCTCCATGACCCTCCCATCCTTCCTAGGAGCCATGGAGTTTATTGTACTCTATTGTTTCAAGAGGCTTGAAAGCACACGACGCCGTCGGCTTCCTGCTCCACCACGCGCCCCGCGTCGATCAGCAGATCGACGTGCCCGAGAACCTCGGAGAGCGTGAGGAACGCTTGGGTGACAGCAACGTTTCCCCACATCTCCTGCGCCAACTCATAGGCATTACGCGGGCGCTCCTCGATCAGCCGACACAACTTGTCCGCGCGGCGCTCGTGCATACGAAAGCGCTCCTCGATCAGCGCGCCGTGGTCCTCGACGGGGTCGCCGTGGCCAGGATACACGACCGCCAACTCCAGCTCGCGCGTCTTGCGCAGAGAATCCAGGTAGGCCATGAGCGCACGGGGGCGCTGTACCGAGTCCTCCTTATTTCCCAACGACTTCGCCTCCTCCATCCCATCCTCGCTGTCCCCACCTCGGGACAGCGACTCGAGCGGCTTGGAAAGGAGCGGGTTCGAGGAGATGTGCTTGATCAGATGATCCCCCCCGAACAGCTCCCCGGAGGTTTCGTCCCAAAAGACCGTGTCCGAGGGGGAGTGTCCGGGACGATGAAGGACCCGCCAACTGCGCGATGCGAACTCGAGCGTGTCGCCGTCGGAGAGCGGGCGCGTAACCTGCGCAGCGGCGCCCCAGGCACGAAAGCTCGCCGAGACCGCGCGCAGGGCGTAGACGACATCCTGAGGGATGCCGTTGCGCAGCATGATGGAGGCGGAGAAGCTGTCGTTCTCCTCCATCTGGTGCTTGTAGTCGGCAAGCCACGGAGCCAGGCGATCGAGCGCGCAGACCTCAGCGCCGGAACGGGTGGCGAGGATCTGCACCAGACCGATGTGGTCGATGTGCTGATGGGTAACGACGATGCGCTCCAGGTCCTCCACACGGTGTCCATGCTCTTGCAGCATCGCCTCCATCGTGGTGAGCGAGGTGGCGGAGTTGGGCCCGGCGTCTAGCAGCGTGAGCGGGTCGTCCTCGATCAGATAGCAATTGACACGCCCGACGGCAAACGGGGTGGGTATCGCCAGGCAGTGGACCCCGTGCGTGCCCTTGGGCGCAGAAGGTGTGCCACTCACGAGCGGATCAAGGAGAGCACCTCGTCGCGCTTCTGTTCCATGTGCTCTCGCGAGCGCAGCGACTCCAGGCACAGGCGCAAGAGCGGCTCGGTGTTTGAAGGACGCACATTGAAGTGCCAGTCGACGTAGTCGACCGAGACCCCGTCGAGCCGGCTTTGGGTAGCGTCGGAGTAGCGGTCTGCGATCTCCTGCATCTTGGCCTGTTGATCTGAGACCTCGGTGTTGATCTCCCCGGAGATGAAATAACGCTCGCGGTAGGGGGCGAGCAACTCTGACATCCGCTTGCCCTGCAGCGAGAGCTGCTCGAGGATCAGCAGAGCCGGGATGGTGCCGGAGTCAGCGCAGTAGAAGTCACGGAAGTAGTAGTGGCCCGAGACCTCGCCCCCGAAGAGCGAGCCCTCCTCGCGCATGCGGGTCTTGAAGAAGGCGTGGCCGACGCGGTTGACATGGGCGGTGCCGCCAAGGCGCTCCACGGTCTGGGGAACCGCCCAGCTCGCGCGCACGTCGTAGAGGATGGTGGAGCCGGGTTGCTTGTGCAGGAGTGACTCCGCGAGTAGCGCCGTGAGAAAATCGCCGTCGACGAACTCGCCGGTGTCGTCGATGAAGAAACAGCGGTCGGCGTCGCCGTCCCAGGCGATACCGAGATCGGCGCCTGTCTCACGCACCTTCTCGATGATGAACTTGCGGTTCTCGGGGAGCAGCGGGTTGGGCTCATGGTCGGGGAAGTTGCCGTCCGGGGTCCAGTAGGTCTCGATCAAGTCGAGACCGAGCCGATCCAGCAGCGGACCGACCATCGGGCCCGCCATGCCGTTGCCGCCGTCTACGACCACCTTCAGAGGGCGTATGGCAGAAGCGTCGATTGTGGCGAGCGCGGCGGCCTGGAACTCCTCGTAGACGTCGACCTCTTGCAGCGTGCCGATCGGGCCGTCGCCCGCATCGCCGAGCGGGTGGGTGGGCATCGATTCAATGACACGGCGGATGTCCTGGATACCGGCGTCACCGGAAAGCGCGATCGCACCGTCGCGTACAAGCTTGGCGCCGGTATAGGCCTTGGGATTGTGCGAGGCGGTACACATCAGTCCCCCGTCCAGTTCGCGGGAGCCGACGAGGTAATAGAGCATCTCGGTGCCCACCTGGCCGGCGTCGAGCACGTGAGCACCCTCCATCAACAGGCCCTCGCGGTAGCGGGAGGCAAGCTCAGGGGCGGTGAGACGCATGTCGCGGCCGAGCCCCACGTGGAGCTCGCCGACGGGCTTGCCCGAGAGCTCGGAGAGCACGCGCGCGAAAGCGCGTCCGATGGAGAGTGCGGTGTCCGCGGCGATCTGCGAGCCGTAGAGGCCGCGGATGTCGTACGCCTTGAAGATAGTGGGGTCGAGCGCCATACGGCGCTCATCCTAGTGCCCGCTCGCTTGGAGTCGCCGCTATGGCATGCGCAAGTATCCTGCGGGCTATGTCAGGACATTCCAAGTGGGCAAGCATCAAGCACAAGAAGGCGATCGTGGACTCGCGCCGCGGTCAGCAGTTCACCAAGCTGGCGCGGGCGGTAACCGTGGCTGCACGCGACGGCGGGGGGGACCCGACGGGTAACGCCCCGCTGGCACTGGCGATCGCCAAGGCAAAGGCAGCATCGATGCCAAAGGAGAATATCGAGCGGGCAATCGCCAAAGGGACGGGCGAGGGTGCGGACGCGGACGCGATTGAGACCGTCCTCTACGAGGGCTACGGGCCCGGTGGGGTGGCGGTGCTCGTGGAGGCGCTGACCGACAACCGCAACCGCACGGGGGCTGACGTGCGCCACGCGTTCTCCAAGTACGGGGGCAACCTCGGCGAGCCCGGGTCGGTTGCGTACCTGTTCGAGAAGCAGGGAGCGATCGTGGTGGACGCGGAGCGTCATTCCGAGGACGATCTGATGGTGGCAGTGGAGGCGGGCGCCGAGGATATCTCCGCCGAGGACGACCTCTTTGAGGTGGTGACCGGACTTACCGACTTCGCGGCGGTGCGAGGGGCGCTGGAGGACGCGGGCGTTGAGATCCAGAGCGCAGAGCTCGCCTACCGACCCAAGAGCCTCGTGCCGATCGACGAGGCTCAGACGGTGAAACTGATGAAGCTGATCGAAATGCTCGACGACCTCGACGACGTGGACGAGGTGTACGCGAATTTCGACGCCCCCGCGGACGTGCTCGAGCGCGTTGCCGGCTAGACCGCCCGTCGCGATCCTCTGCGGGGGGAGAGGGACGCGTTTGCGCGAGCGCACACAGGAGATCCCCAAGCCACTGGTGGAGATCGGTGGGCTGCCGATCGTGTGGCACGTGATCGGGCTCTATGCAGCCCAAGGTTTCGAGCGCTTCCTGCTCGCCACCGGGTACAAGGGTGAGCAGATCGAGCAGTTCGCGGCCGCGACGTCCTGGCCGGAGGGGATCGACGTGGAGTGTGTGAACACCGGTCCCGACACCCCGACGGGAGGGCGCATAAAGCTGCTTGGGCCCTACCTGGGAGAGGAGCGCTTTTGCGCAACCTACGGCGACGGCCTGGCGAGCGTCGACTTCGACGAGCTGCTGGCCTTCCACAAAGGCCACGGCAGGCTTGCCACGATGACCGTGGTTCGCCCGGAGCTGCAGTTCGGCGTGACCGACCTCGACGAACAAGGGTGCGTGCTGGGCTTTCGCGAGAAGCCCCGCTCCGAGCATTGGATCAACGGAGGGTTCTTCTGTTTCGAGCACGGTGCGATGGATTATTTGGATACAAGCAGCGTGCTCGAGCGCGAGCCACTAGAGCGGTTGGCGCAGGCGGGAGAGCTGCGGGCCCATCGTCACGAAGGGTTCTGGGAGTGCATGGACACCTACAAGGACGCGGTGGCTTTGAACGACCTGTGGGCGTCAGGGGAGCCGCCCTGGTGGGTCCCGCAAGCGGCAGGCGTCCGGGGGGACACGCAGAATCCATAGAGGATGATCGTGCTCGGCATAGACCCCGGCTTGGCCAACACCGGTTATGGCGTAGTGCAGAGGAGGGGCACGCGACTCGTGGCGCTCGCCGGTGGTGTCATCCACACGCCCGCCGGAGTCCAGATGGAGCGGCGCCTGGCAAGCATTGCGACGCGCGTGGGAGAACTGCTCTCAGAGCACGAGTGCGCGGCGATGGCGCTCGAGGAGCTGTACTTCGGCCAGAATGCCCGTAGCGCCTTCGCGGTGGGGCACGCTCGCGGAGTGACTATGCTCGCGGCGGGGGAGCGGGGAGTGCCCTGTTTCTCCTACACCCCCCAGCAGGTGAAGGCGGCGGTGTGCGGCCACGGACGCGCCGGCAAGGAGCAGGTGGCGCGGATGGTGCAGACCCTGCTCGCGCTCCCCCAAGTCCCCTCCCCAGACCATGCCTCCGACGCACTGGCTGTGGCGGTGTGCCACCTCAACGGGACACCACTTGCCGGCGCGGTGGAGCGGGCCGTAGCGGCCGCCGGAGTGGGTCGATGATCGCCCTGCTCAAGGGGGAGGTGGCGATTCGCCGTGCCGATCACGTGGTGGTGTTGTGCGGCGGCGTGGGTTACCGCGCGGCGATATCGGCGGAGACGTTGCGCCACGTGCCTGCGGTGGGGGGCGAGACGACACTTCACACCTACCTGGTGGTGCGCGACGACGCGCTTCTGTTGCACGGTTTTCACTCAGAGCAGGAGCGCGACCTGTTCCTGATGCTGCTGTCCGTGCAGGCGGTTGGGCCAAAGGTGGCGGTGGCGGTCCTCTCCAGCGGCTCACCGCGTGAGCTGCTGGCGGCCATAGCGGGCGCGGACGCCGCTCGCTTCCAGGCGGTGCCGGGGATCGGCAAGCGTACGGCCGAGCGGATAATCGTGGAGTTGCGCGAGAAGGTGGGCGTGGACAGTGGGCTTGAGAGCGTCGTGGCGAGCGGCACTCGCGAGGACGGGCCGCGTGCACTGGCGCGCGAGGGGTTGCTCGCGCTCGGCTATGACGCCGTCGAAGCCGAGGAGCTGCTGCGGGGACTCGAGGGGGAGAGCGCCGAGGAGCTGATCGCAAATGCGCTGCGAACGGCGCGGGCGGCATGACCCAAACAGAGCGCATCCAAACCCCGTATCTGACGCCCGAGGACGAGCTCGACCGCTCGCTGCGCCCGCGGACGCTCGACGAGTTCATAGGTCAGCCCTCTCTGCGTGAGCAGCTGGCGGTGGCGATCGAGGCTGCCAGCGCGCGGGGAGAGGCACTTGACCATCTGCTATTGGCCGGACCGCCAGGCCTCGGCAAGACCTCGCTCGCGCAGATCGTGGCGGCGGAGCTCGAGGTGCCATTCATACAGACGGCAGGACCCGCCCTCGAGCGCAAGGGGGACATCGCGGCGTTTCTGACTGCGCTCGAGCCCCGTAGTGTGTTCTTCGTAGACGAGATCCATCGCCTGCCCCGCACTTTGGAGGAGACGTTCTATCCGGCGATGGAGGACCGCCGTCTGCCGATCACGGTCGGACAGGGAGCGGGTA
>JBOGYB010000121.1:0-5696 GCA_050696555.1 Solirubrobacteraceae bacterium
GAGCTCCGCGAACTGCGCGCGGGGAGCGAGGTAGACGTCGTGGTAGCCGAGGATGTTCGACCACACGACCCCCACGACGATCGCCGCGCCGGCCACTCCGGCGAGCACGCGCAGGGGGATGCTTCCCTGCGCGCGAGGGGTCAGCGCAGTGGCGCAGGCCACGAGTGCCGCCAGTCCGACGGCTGGGGAGGCGGTTGCCAGGGCCTTGCCGCCGAGCCAGGGCGAGCCGAGCACGAACACGATCGCCGCGCCCGTGAGCGAGCACAGTACGTAGAAGGTCAGCTCGGTCCACGCGCGGCGGATCGCCACGACCAGGCCCGCCAGCGCGGCGAGGGTTGCCACCACGATCAGCACATCGGTGAGGAGCGCGCTCGTGGGTGTCGTGCGGAAGTCTCCCGACAGCCAGATCCCCACGACCTGGCGCAGGTGTAGCGGCGCGAGCAGGTTGCCCAGCTCTTTGCCACCGGTCAACACGCTCTCGTTGGCGGCCACGAAGCCCCCGGGGCGTAGCGCAAGGTAGGCGGCGAGGCCGCCCACCACCGCCACCGCCGCAGCGCCGCGCACGAGCAGGCGGGTGGGGGGGAGGCGGGGGCCGTTGCGCTGGGAGAGCGCCAGCAGGGAGAGGGCGCCGCCGGGTAGGAGCCATACGAGCCCGCCCCCGCTGAGTGCGGAGAGGATGCCCCACACCACCACGAGCGCGGGGATCGCCGCTCGGGCGTGGTGCACCACGGAGGGGCGATGGGAAGCGTCGGCGCTCGGCGACCGCGACCGCTCTACCGCGAGCCGCGAGCCGTCTGTGCCTTGCGGGCTGTCTGGCTCCCCGTGTCGCCCCTCCCAGGCGAGCGGCACGGTGCTCGCGAACGCCGCTACGAGCATCGCGCCCGTCATCTCCTTCATCCCGCCCCACAGGTAGTAGCCGTACAGCAGCGCCGGTTGGGCGGCGACGGCAGCGATGGCTGGGGCCTGCCAGCGGGGGGCCCTGTCGCCAAGGGCGCGGCTCGCGATGCGGTGAAGCGACAGCGCCAGCATCGCGCCGGCGAAGGCCATCCATGGGTCGGTCAACCAGGCGATGTCGGTCCCGAGGAACGCGTGGCCCAGGCCCAGCGGTAGGAAGGATCCGACTGGATACCCACTGGTGAGGTAGCTCGCCAATGTGTCGGTGTACGTCGACGGCGTGAGGCCCGCGAGGGTGTGCCCCGCGCTCAGTGTGCGATCCACGAGTGCCAGCCACGTCGCGGTGTCGTCGAGCTTCACGTACCCCGCCCATGTGGCGCTCCCCGAGAGCACGATCGGGGCGGCGTAGGCCGCGAACACGAGCGCCGGGGCGACCAGTGCACGGTCGAGTGGGCGCCAGCGCCAGGGGGGACGGAAGACGAGCCCACCCGCCGCCAGCGCGCACACCGCTGGGATCGCCGCGCCCACGGTGGAGGTCGAGCGGGTGAAGAGGTCGAGCACCCCGATCGTGAGCGCCACCCCGCAGGGTAGGCGCACGCTCAGTGGCAGCTCTCGACCGGCCGCGCGCTCCACGAGCGCCCCGCACCCAAACCCCAGCAGTCCCAGCACCAGCGGGAACGCGACCCAAGCGGTGACCAAAGCCAGGGCATGCTAACTACACTGCGGCCTCGGTGTCTCGCTTCTCAGAGCCCCAACACCCGGACTTCGTGCGTATGAACACGTCGATCGACTTCGATCGGCGCTTGTGGGCGCAGGACGTGGCCCAGTCCCGCGCCCATGCCAGGATGCTCGCCGCGCGGGGGATCGTCTCGCAGGAGGACCGCGACACACTGCTACGGGGGCTCGACGAGGTTGCCCGCGAGCTGCAGGATGGCGAGTTCCTCTTCTCCGCCGACGACGAAGACATCCACATGGCCATCGAGCGCCGGCTCACCGAGGTAGTGGGGGCGGTTGGTGGCAAGCTCCACACCGCCCGCTCCCGCAACGATCAGGTGGCCACCGACCTAGTCATGTACGTGCGTGAGCGCGCGCGTGAGGCACAGGAGGCGATTGGGCGGTTGATGGGCGCCTTGATCGAACGGGCCGAGCAGCACCTCGATTGGTCGCTTCCCGGATACACCCATCTGCAACGTGCCCAACCCGTTTACCTGAGCCACCATCTGCTGGCGTACTTCTGGATGCTCTCCCGCGACCGCGAACGGTTCGCGTTCGCCGAGCGCCAGTGCGCCCGCCTGCCGCTCGGCGCCGGCGCCCTGGCGGGTGTCAACTTCGACACCGATCGCCGGCTCGTGGCGGATGAGCTTGGCTTCTCAGAGCCCGCTCCCAACTCGATCGACGCCGTCGCCAACCGCGATTTCGCGCTCGATTACCTCAACGCCGCTGCCACGTGCGCCACCCACCTCTCGCGGCTCGGGGCGGAGCTCGTGCTGTGGTCGTCGGCGGAGTTTGGCTTTTGCGAGCTCCCCGATGCGTGGTCGGCGGGCTCCTCGATCATGCCCCAGAAGAAGAACCCCGACGCCGGGGAGCTGCTCCGCGCCAAGGCTCCCCGTGTCGTCTCGCATCTGGCTGGGCTCCACGGGGTGATGCACGCGTTGCCGCTCACCTACAACAAGGACCTCCAGGAGGACAAGGAGCACGTCTTCGACGCCTCCGACACGCTCGAGCTGGCGCTCTCCGCGGCGCTTGGCATGGTTTGCGGGGTTAGCTTTCACCGTGAGCGCATGGAAGCGGCGGCCTCCGACGAGCTCATCGCCGCCACCGACGTCGCCGACCTGCTGGTGCGCCGGGGGGTTCCCTTCCGGGAGGCGCACGGTGTGGTCGCCTCGCTTGTGCGCCTCGCGGTCGAGAGTGGGCGTTCGCTCTCGCAGCTCACCCCCGAGGAGCTCTCCGCGCAGAGCGTGTTGCTGCTCGGCCCCGGGGGAGCTCCCGAGGAGGGTGCCACGCCGGGTGAGGATTACTACAAGGTGCTCTCCCGCGACTCGTGGCTTGAATCGAAGGTGTCGGTGGGTGGTACCGCTTTGCCGCGGGTGCGTGAGCAACTCGAGCTCGCGCGAGCCACGTTCTCGCAACCCCCGCTGGTCTGATGGCCTCCCACGGCACGGTGGAGGTTGTCCCTGCCGACTTCTACTCCCGTCCGGTACTCGATGTCGCACGCGATCTGATCGGCTGTGTGGTGGAGCATGAGGGTCTCGCGGGGAGGATCGTGGAGACCGAGGCCTACCACGAGTCAGAGCCCGCTTGTCACGCCTTCGTCGGTGTCACCCCACGCACTCGCACCCTGTACGAAGAGCCCGGGATCGCCTACGTGTACCGCTCTTACGGCATCCATGCGCTTCTGAACGCGGTGTGTGAGCCGCGTGGGGTGGGGGCCGCTGTGTTGATCCGTGCGCTCGAGCCGCTCGACGGGGTCGAGGAGATGCGGGTGCGTCGCGGGCGGGCGCTCGAGCACGAGCTCTGCTCGGGGCCGGGGAAGCTCACGCAGGCGCTTGGTGTGGAGCTCGCGCAGAACGGCACTTCCCTAGTGTGCGGGCCGGTGAGGATTTACGCCGGCGAGCACCTTGCCGCAGACCCTCATGCGCCCTCTGCCGATGGGACCCTCGGCTCTCCCGTGGTCGTCGCGGGCCAACGCATCGGTATCTCCAAGGCGGTTGAGCTGCCGTGGCGCTTCTGTCTCGCCGGCAATCCTCATGTGTCGAGGCCTGGCGTGCCTGCCGCCTGAACAGGGGGTAGATCGCCGGACTCAGGGCAGCGGCGCCCCAAGCAGCGCCGCGATCCTCCACTGTCCCCCTTCCATCGCTAGGGAGATGTCGCTTGCGGCCATCGTGTGCGATCCCAGCAGCGCCATCGCGTTGCTGCCGTTCACACGTACACCGGTGACGGCGACGGCTCCTTCGAGCTGCCTGTGGGAGCGTGCGAGGACGCGGCCCATGATCGCCTCACAGGTGCTGGCGCCACGCAAATAGGCCGGCCCGGCACCCTGCCCGTAGTCCTGCGGCAGCGAACCCGCAAGCGATGGGGTCATCATCGAGCATGTCTTTGAGCCATCCCCGGCCGCTGCTGCCGCGTAGTAGCGCTTGACAAGTTCGGCGACATTGCGCCTGTCGGCTGCGCTGGCGGGGTGTCCGAAGCTCAGAGCCGCGGCATCGTCCTTGTCGTGATAGGCGTCGTTGCCATTGCCCTCTTCAAATTCACCGACGCTGTCCGAGTCGTGATCCTCGTGGTCAACGCTTTTGTCGTCCGGGTCGGAGTCGTAGTTTTTCTCGGCATCCCCATCATTGAGGTAGGGCCCAGTCGCCGCGGTCGACGCCACACGGGTGCCCGTCGATGTCCCAGCCCCTCCGGTGGAGGTGGAGCCGCAGCCAAACACGCCCAAGCAAAGCGCCAAAGTCATGTATGTGAGCAGACAGCGTGGATGGTTTGGCGTCTTGGTAGACATCTTTTTCGTATAGAAGAGAGGAATCCGGTAGGAGCCCGACAGTAGCAAGGATTCTGACTAAGCGATTCGTCTTGCGTAGGCGACTAGGCCCAGAGCCTGGTCGATCGGATGGAGCACCCGGTCTAGGCGCCGGGACTCACGCCGCCGGTGGCCCCTTCGGATTTCGTCGCTGGGGTGTTTCCCGGCGCCGGGGTTGCCGGAGTTGACGGCGTGGGGGAGGGGACCGGGGTCGGCGCGGGGGACGCGGGGGCCTGTTCCACGTGGGCGCCGCCACCCCCGGCGCCTTCCCCACCGCCACGCGTTTCCCGGCTTTCGGTTTCGCCGGCCCGGCCTTCGCCGCCTCCGTTGGGGTGTTTGGCGTTGCCTGTCGGTGCCCCCGCGCTTTCGTTGGTCGAGGTGGATTCCGAGGGCACGCTGCCACCTTCCGTGGCGCCTCTGCCCGGCTTCACCTGTTTCGCGCGATCCGCTTCCACCTGCATCGCGGCCAGCATGAAGTCGTGCCAGATGAGCGCCGGGTAGGTCCCCCCGAACACGGGCTTACCGCCGAACTCTGTGGTCATCGGTACCAGCTTGTCGGGATACCCCACCCACACGGCAACCGTGTACTTCTTGTTCCACCCCACGAACCACGCGTCGCCGAAGTTGGAGGTGGTTCCCGTCTTTCCGGCGGCGAACTGCCCGATCGAGGCGGCCTTGGCCGTGCCGTAAGCAAGCACCGTCTCCAGCATCGAGGTCTCCGTTGCCGCCACCTCCGAGGGAAGCACCCGCTTCAAAGTCACGTCGTTTACGTCGTGGTGATGCCCGTCGGGGAGAGTGTGACCGCCCGCGTCCACTTCCTGGATGCCCACCGGCTGGAAGTCCGAGGCGAGGGACCCACTCACGCGGTTTCCTCCGTGCGCGATCGTCTCGTAGGCGTGGGCCATGTCAAGGGGGGTGACACCCACGTTCAAGCCCCCGATCGTCATCGCCGGGTTGGTGGAGATCGGGGTGGTTATCCCCATGCGGTGCGCCAAGTGCGCGATCCGGTGCGTCCCTACCCTCAAACCCACTTCCGCGTAGATCGAGTTATCGGAGAATGCAGTGGCGCCGGTGAGCGTGTCAGAGCCGGTGTAGGCACCTTCGTCGTTGTGCACCACGAACTTTTCCTTCCCACCCGTCCCCGGCACAGTGAAGATCTTCAGCCGCGAGGACCATGTCGAGTCGGGGGAGATCCCATCCTCGAGGGCCGCCGCGAGGTCGAACGCCTTGAACGACGACCCCGGCTGGCGCTCCCCCTCGGTCGCGAGGTTGAAGGGGGTTACGTTGT
>JBOGYB010000122.1:0-5676 GCA_050696555.1 Solirubrobacteraceae bacterium
CACGATAGCGAGCCGTCCAACTCTCTCATGCTGCAGATATCCCTCCATGCGCGCCTGGCGCTCCACCTCGTCGATGACGAACTCCATGTGTGGGAATGGGTGAGAGGTGACGATCACGGGCCACGCATAAGAGACCATTTCGGGGTCGATGCCCTGTATCTTTAGTTTGCCAGTGAAGAAGTCGCGTATCGACCGGTCGAGTTGCTTGGCCTTTTTCACCACGAGGCGATCCGCGTCCGCCTCGAAGCAACACAGGTGTCCCTGAGTGAAGGTGCCGGCCTGCAGCGGGCCGGAGACGACCTCGATAAACATCGGGTGGCGGTCATATCCCAGGATCACGTCCGATGAGTCCACGGGATGCTTGCGCGACCCGTAGCGCACATCGGCGGCGATCGGGACATCGTCCGAACCGAAGGCAACTCCGCGTCGAAGCGTCCGCTCCACGGACTCCTGGAACACTTTTCCGAACTTGGAGCTGTAGCGACGGCGGTTGTATCCATCGGCTTCGGCGGCCTCGCTCAGGATGTGGAAGACGCCCTGCGATATCCGGCGTTGCAGGCTGCGCATAGAGAGCGGCAGAAAGGTGCCGGGCTCGATCTCAACCAAATGGGAAGCGCTCGAAGGTCAGCGAGCCGTAGGTCGTCTCTCCATATTCCTCTACCTCATCAACAAGCTGGGTACGCAGAGTGTCGAGATCACCGCCGTTAGGGCGAAGAATGCTCGCCACGTGGATGGCGCCATTTGCGCCGACGAGAAGTACTCGTTCGGCTGGATAAGAGGCGGTCGATCCGGACCGCGTATCATGAGGCGGACCAAAGTGGCAGCACCGACGGTGAAGTAGTCGCCGATCGTCATGTTGGTGTGACGTCGGAACGCATCTTCGACTTCTGCTGGGCTTGTATTCTGCAGCTCTGGCCAGAGGACTCGGTACACCTCATGGTGGATGGCGGTTACCGGAAGCTGATCCTCGTGGTGGTTGAGGGCACATTGGCGGATCTCCCATGTCAATCGCTCGTCATGGTCCTCGACGTCGAGGTTCTCATCGAGCAGGTCGTTGACACCTATCAGACACTTCGCCCACTCATCCCGCAGTCTCCCACCATCGAAATCGTCCTGCGTCCGGCGGTCCGCATGAAGAATGACCAGACGCGCGAGATGCACCAACTGCTGCTCAAAGAACACCGCCGTGGCAATCCCCTCATCAAGCGCCTGCCCAGATCCCTGTCCCCGATCACTTCAGCCATGAGTCGGCGCTGGAACTGAGCGCTGGTGTCGGGGCCGGTCTCGACAAAGAGCTGAGTGTTGATGTTGGCGATCGCCCAAAGACAATCAGCCGCCGAGAGCTTGCGTAGAGCTTCCACTACGTCCGACTGACCTAGCGTCTCTCCGCCGGAAAGCTCCCGGTAAGTCGGGTAGACACCGGCGTCCGGGAGCGGAGGTTTGGCCGACTCGGCGACGATCGGCACGAGGATTCCGAGCTCGTGGCGGCCAAAGCCGTGTGGTGGTCTGTCGCGGCGCACCGCTTCAGGCTAGCGAGGCTCTCCAATGCCGAAGCGCGTCATAGGTCGTACGGCGCCAGACTCGGCATAGGCACGAAGCGCTGCTTTGCTCACAGCCGCGATCAACGCCACGAACAGGCTTGCGCATTCGCCCAAGTAGTAGGCATCCGCCGCAGGCTCGGCGAGATGCTCGCAAAGGACGAACTGCGGAACCCGCGTCCGGGTCGAATCTCACTGTCGCTTCGCCCAGGGTTGAGTGGACGCGTTTCGCCGACAGTGTCCGTCGAAGCGCGTCCACTCCAAAAGCTGGAAGTCCAGGTGCTGGGTCAAGGCGCGGCAAGGGGAGCCAGACATACCATCGCCTGACTCCCCTATACCTAGCTTCCGGCCTCACGCGGCTTGATTCGAGATGCCATTCAAATGCCTTCCAGCGGGACCGACACATCAGATCCGCTGGGTGAGACAAAGTCGTATGCGGTGAGATCGCCTTCGATCACGGCGACGTTGTTAGTAGAAGCCGCGGCTATGCTGCCGTTATTGCGTATCGTGGCCGATACCTTTTTAACACCATTCGGCACCAACACTATTAGCCTCTGCGTACCATCGGGCTTGGGATGGATAAGGCTGAGACCTTCGCGTTCCGCTGCTTCGGTAGAGCCGCAGGCGCCTCCTCCTGCCATTTCAGCGCCTCCTTCATCGGCGACGCATGTCTGCGCTTCTAGATTGCGCACACGTTGGAACACGTAGATGTTGTCGCCCCCAACGCTCTTGGCGAGAACTGCGCTAGAAGGAATGCCAAGGAACTGCTGTCGTGCATCGCTGATTTTCGCGGAACCGCGCTCCAGGACCGCAAAGCCGTATTGGTGATGATGCCGGTTGTGGTGATGTCGCGGCTTTGCCGCGAGCACCACCTGTGCTCCAAAAATCGCACTGCAAGCGATCAGGGCAAAGAGCATGAAGTGCTTTACTTTCATAGTTAATCTCCTATCCAGCTTCTTGTCACGCTTTAGAGCCATAGCTCTTCACCGTAGAGCCCATACAGAAATTCTTTGTAGTAACGTCGCACCTGCCCGTGAGCATAGAATGGTCCTATGAACCCTGTAACCGCTGAAGTCGCTGTTCCTGTTGCTGTGCAGCTAAGGAATTCTTTGTATTTACCCCTCCTATGTTCTCATAGACGGCTGCACAAACACCTTTGGCTCCAAAAAGAACTTCGCCAAAGGCTTTCATGGCTTGAGGGACGTAGACTTCGTTGCCGTTTTGACTAGCGCATTCTGTGCACCCGTATGATTCATATTCCGCCTGCGCTGGGACAGCTGATACCCATGCAGTCCCCACCGCCAGAGCCGTCGCGACAAACAGCGCGCTAGCCATGTTCCTGTATTTCGACAATACACCTACCACAATCCCTCCTCTTCCCGTGCGATAAACGACGTCTTGAGCAAGCCCAGCGTCACCCTGCAGCGCTCGACAAACAATGCCTGACGTCGTGACTATTGGTCTCAAGCCGCCCGTTCCTCCGAGCAAGCCCGCAGGAGGATAGCAAATGCCAACCATTGGGACAGTCAAGTCTATTGAACGGTATGCTTACGCTTCCTCCAGCCGTCCGGACGGACCTGGCGCAACGCTATCAAGGTCACCTGCCAGGCGCGGCGCGCTCCACTACCGGCGAGCCGCTCGACTGAATAGTATGAGACCCTCGAACGACGTGTCTGTCATCTGGAGTCTGTATAAAGCCCGCTACTCTGGCTCTCGCTTGCGCTGCCTCGGCCGGGACGGGACGGGGCCGCGACTCGCCGCAACTTTCGCTGAACTGGCGTGTAAAGGCATCCTAATGAGATCGAATATAAGCAATCCACTTACAACGACAGCCTCCGCCACGCCTCACACGGCCCGCCGTGCCCACACAGTCGCTGACTGGGGCCCGCTCGCCCTGCTCACCACGCTCCTACTCCTGTTCATATGGCCCGTAGCCCTACCCGCGTCGGCGAGCGCCAGGCCCGGCGAGACAGTCTTCTTCGAGGCGCCGAGCGACCTGATCGAAGTCACACCCCAGACTCGGGGCAAGGCACTCGAACAGCTCCAATGGCTGGGCGTCAAGGCGCTACGGGTCGAGCTGGCTTGGCGTAATGTCGCGCCGAGCCCGACCAGTGTGCACATGCCGAGCTTCGACGCCGCCAATCCAGCTAGCTACGCCTGGGGCAACTACGACGCCCTACTTGCCGAAGCGCAGCGCCTGAAATGGCCAGTGTTGCTGACCGTCACGGCACCCGTGCCAAAGTGGGCGACGGCCGCGAAAAAGGACTATGTGACCTACCCAAGCGCGAGGGACTTCAAGGAATTCATGACCGCGGTCGGCAGGCACTACGGCAGCGAGGCGTCGCTGTTTGCGATCTGGAACGAGCCCAATCACCCGGCCTTCCTGTTGCCGCAGTTCCTGCCTAGCGGCAAGCCTGCCTCACCCCACATCTACCGGTCACTGTTCGCGGCCGGCTACGAAGGACTACAAGCCTCGGGGATCACCCGGCCAAAGGTGCTGATGGGTGAAACCGCGCCCTTTGGCTCTGACAGCATCACTAGCCAAGAAGCGAAGACTAATCCGCTTCACGATGTCGCGCCGCTTGCGTTCCTGCGCGAAGCTCTATGCCTGAACTCGCAATACCACGCGTCAGGAACCTGCGACGAGCTGCATCCATACGGCTACTCGCATCACGCCTACACCGTCGGTTCGCCGACCTACAAACCAGAAGGGCGCGACAACGTCACGATCGGCGTGCTCCCACGACTGTCCAGCGCGCTCGACAAGGCAGCAACGGCGCACGCGATACCTGCGCGTCTGCCGATCTACCTCACCGAGTTCGGCATCCAGAGCTACCCCAACCGCCAACTGGGGGTACCCCAACCAAAGCAGGCGCAATACGATGCCATAGCCGAGCAGATTGCATGGTCGGACCCGCGGGTGGCGGCGTTCTCCCAATATCTGCTGCATGACGACAAGCTCGGCGGCAAGCCGGGCTCAAGCGTACACGGCAGCTTCATCGGCTTCCAGACCGGCCTCGTGGAATACAGCGGCAAACGCAAGCCTCTGTATTACGGTTTCCCGGTGCCACTCGTGGTCTCCCACCGTCACCGTGGCGGCTACTCAATATGGGTACTCGTACGGCCCGCTACCGCACAGACCAAACTCACCGTGCTGGCCGAGTCAAGCCGCGGTCACCACTGGCGCGTGCTGCGAATGCTCACGACCAAAGCGAACGGATCGTGGAGCTTTGACTCGAGTACGAGCGCCCTGGCATGGCGCGTGCGCTGGCAGAGCCCCTCCGGGCACGTATATGAAGGCCCACCGATCGCTGTGAGTTGACCGTGACCTGGCCACGCCGCTCAGCTACCGTCACGCTTGTCCTCGTGCTCGCCGTCATCGTGCCTTCCGGCGCATCGGCGGATGTCGGCACGACAATCGACGAACGCTGCGCCAATCACCAGCCGCTCGCCGGCTACACCCTGGCGGACTACCGCCGAGCACTACAGGAGATGGAAGCATCCGCCGACCAGTATTCCGAATGCTTCGAACTGATCTCAAACGCAGAGCTAGCGGCTGTAACAGGCGCGGGCCCCGGCGCGGGCCCCGGCGCCGCGGTGGCTGCCGGCCCAGGCGTGTCGGTCATCACGCCCACGCTAGTCGAGTCACGTGCGGTCAAACAGGCCGCCTATTCCAGCCCGGCGGCCCTACATCTCGGTGGTCATGTCGTGTTGCCGGGCGTGGTACACGTCACCATCGCATCTGCGGCAAGTAAACTGCCCGCCTCGCTCCTCGCTATGCTCGCGTTCCTATTGACCGGCGGGACAGTCGCGGCCGGCCGGACGGTCAAGAGCCACATAGCCCGCTCGCGACAGCGCTGAGTCACCGTTTCTCCTCGCCACCACGCAGCTACCAAACTCGCGGTACACCGGCGCGGCCGGTAGCGGCTGTTGATTCGTTGAGGCACTTATTGCGAGAAGTGCCCGACCCGTGATAATCACCGACAATCCATGTGCTGGCGAGCGAGAACGTTCGTCTTGCCCGCCCGGATCTCGAAGCGGCTTACAACCAAGCCTGGCAAAACGTGTACCACATGTTCACCAAGAGGGCCCGATAGATTGCCTCAAGGCTTTCCTTGTCACCTGCACGAGGCTACGC
>JBOGYB010000123.1:0-5669 GCA_050696555.1 Solirubrobacteraceae bacterium
CCGCTTCTGGAAACCCGTCGTAACGCACTCGGAGGTGGGTCACTAGCTCGTCACTCTCGGATGTAACAATCAGGTCGGAGTCGTTCCCGTTCACGGTCGCCTCGGCGGGATAAACTACGTCGACCAAGTCTGAAAGCGCGACCACGTCAGATCCATCCCTGCGCCAACGAGACACCATCCGCCCAGGCTTGGGTAGACAACTCTTTGCATCGATCCGCCCTTGCAGTCGCTCCGGCGCGACGGTCCACCGTTTTGCCTTTCGATCGCCTTGCAAGAATGCCTCATACATCGTCGCCACAGCCTCGATCTCCGCAACGGCGAGTTCCCGATTTATACGGTCAACGGGAAGCGTGCGCTGCCGGGGAGAGTCGTCAACTCCTACGGCCGTCGTGTAGTACATAAACGCTGGTGGCTGCCTTTCACTCTTCGTCTTGCGCCTCTCAAGGACGATAAGCGATGTCTTCACGCGCGCATTCGAGCGCTGAAAGGCATCGCCTGGAAGCGACACGACAGCCCGAATCAAGAAGCGCTCACGTATGAAGTCACGGATCGTTGCGTAGGAATCGCTACCGAGGATTCCGTCATCAATGACAGTTACCAGCCGCCCACCGGGATTTAGCAGGTCGTAGTAGCGCTCGAGAAACATAACGCTTGACCGCAGGCGGGCGCGCTCTTTCTGTGCGCCGCCCTCACCAGTGAAGCCAAGATCGTAGGAATCTAGGATTTCCGCCTCGCGCTTCTCCCTCCGCTCGTACTCCTTTGCAAAGGGCGGATTGGTTAGCGCTACATCGAAGCGCTGCGTGTCCAGACGGTTTCGAAGCTCGCGTACCTCCCGCCGTAGCTCAGCGTTGGTATTCGGTGTCTCACGCAGACGCTTATCAAGAGCGTCCGCCTGATAAATGCTGCTTCCGCCGTCGCCGTGCAGATACATGTTCATGCGTGCGATGCGTGCAAGCGGTGGATCTCGCGCAACGTCGATGCCTACGACGCACTCGGTCGCCACCTTCTGCTTGAGTTCGTCACGCTCGCGGTCGGATAGGCTCGCGTTCCCATCGAGTGTGCGCCACATATCGGCCAAGACATCAATCAGGAAACCGCCAGTCCCGCAGCACGCATCCACAACAGTGTCGATGTGCTCGCGATCAGCTCTAAGGCGGGCTAGCTTAACCCCCAGCTTGACTACACTTCTCGGGGTAAAGTATTGGCCTAGATCCTTCCCCCGCATAGTCGTATTTAGAAAGGTCTCAAAAAGACGACCGTTCAAGTCCGCATCGATCCCAAACAGGTCAATGTGCTGCAACCGAGCTACTACACCCTTGATCGTTTCTGGACTCAAGTCAATGTGCTCGTCTGCGTCGAACACGCGCTTTCGGTTGCCTGCCTGTATCTCGGTCTCAAGTTCGCTGAGTAGAGCTTGAAACTGAAGAGCGTCCAAAGGGCTAGGGTGATCCTGCTCGCGCTGCTCGATCCACCGTGTGGAGAACTTCACTACGTCAGCAGGGACACTAACGCTGTTCTGTTCTGAAAACTCGGGGCGGTCGCGATGGATTTGGCGGTCGGATAGAAGCTTCAGAAAAACGATCTTGACAAACTCCGAAAAGGCGGCTGCCTGGCTGAGGTTGTCCTTCCGGTAAATGAATTGGTGGCACCACGCGAAAGCCGCATTTACCTCATCGATTGGCTCGCGTGTCAGCGTGAACAGCTCCTCATTTGGCTTATTACCACGGGCGCTAAAATTTGCAGGTTCGACTAGCTGCCGAAGCTTGCGGTAACGCGCGTTATACGCGGTGAAATCCTGAAAGGCAAGTTCTAGTACCGGCTCCTCTTGATCCCACCGATACAGGCGTGTCAACAAGCCGTTTGTAATTAGGAAAAACTCAACCGGGTTGTTCTTGTGGCGCTGGTTCAGTGCGAGGCAATAACCAGCGCATTGACCTACGAACTCATCGAGCGACTCGTCAATTGCCTTCGCCTCGATAACCCACCGGATGGTCCTACCGATCTGCAGCGCATAGTCTGGTCGGTAACGGACGCGGCGGCGACCGAGGTTGACCCGCAGCTCATCGATGCTGCTCTTTGGCTTGATCTGCCGATCCGAGTAGCCGAGCGCAGGTAGCAGCCGATTCACAAAGAACTGCTCAACGCTCGCCTCGTTGGCCAAGTCGGCCTTGCGGCAGAAGTCATTAGCCTCAGCAGATCGGCTAGGCATGGTTGCGCTCCCGGCAACAGAATCGAGCGCCCAATACGTGAAGGGCTCGCTTCCGCCCGGCGGGTTCCATCGGGCAAGTCTAGATGCAGCCGTAGACGCCCCGTTGCTAGGACCAGCGGCTGACCTGCTTTGCAGACACCGGGCAAACCAGAGCCTACGGTTCCCGGAAGCAGGGGATCGCAGCCAACCCGCGGCACTGTAGCTCGCTCGTAGCGGCTGAGCCCCATCACGGGGCTAGCCGTTGGCGACTGCCTGACCCCTTGGAGCCTTTTGGTAGCCGAGCTCCTGAGCTACCAAGGAGCCGTGCAGCCAACTCGACGGCGATCTCATCGACTAGCCCCGAGCCTAAGTAGCGACGTTGGTGCTCAACCTCGAACCCCAGTCGCGTTTAGAGCTCGCTGCCGAGCTTGCCTCGCCACCGGCTCCATGAGAAGCTCAAGGAGGACATCCGGGTTCCAACATCGTCCCCCAGGCTGCGGAGCCAAGAACTGGAACCGCGAGTTTCACCAGCTATCCGCAATGCTTGACGTGGAAGTCGAACCCCTGACTGGGGGCGGGCCGAGGCGCATGATCGAGAAGGGCTCCACGACGCGACGAACAACTGCCGAGACGCCGCACCTCAGTGGCCGCGTCTGATCGCCTCAGCGGCCCGACGGCACAGATCGCGACATGCCGGCTCCAGCAGCGCCTCCAGCACCCGCTCCAAGGGCGCAGCAGGGTTCGCACCTTGTCCCGAACTGCCCGTTGATCGGGACGGACTACTCGCCAAGCAACTTCCGTCTCAGCCTCCGATCCACCGGGTGCAGCAGCATCTCCACCAAAGCCTCGACCCCGGCTTGACCGTTTGGATAGGGTCGCGACTGGCGCACCATTTGATTGAAGTACGAAACAGCAGCAGAAGCGGGCTCCTGGCGGTCAGTTCGACCCCTTGGAGCCCTTTCTGTATCGGCTCGCGCCTTGATCGTCTCGGCCTCGCTCGTGACTTCTGCCGCGAAGTTCTCACCCAGCAGCAGGGCATAGGGCTCCGTCAGCTCGGCCTCGGCGATGCGGGCCGATAGGTGGCCGTCGTCGTCCCACTCCGGCACGATGAACAGGCGCTTGAAGAACGCTTGGTTGAGGCTGCGCCGGGTCTGCTCGCTGGCTTCGGCGTAGACCTGGCCCACGTTCTCCGCCAGCTCCAGCGCCATTTCCATATCACGCTCGTCGATCTGTAGGCGTCGCTCGCTTTCGGCTAGCGATTCGTGGGCGGCGTCCAGTTCGGCCTGCAATTGCTCCTGCTTGCGCTTGAACAGCGTGGGGGATATGGACTTCTCGGCGAAGCGCATATCGACTAGAGCCTCCTGCCGAGCTTCGAGGCTGCGGATCAGCTCGGTCTTGGCTTGTCTGACCTGCACGACGGCCTCTTGGCTGACGGCAGCCATAGCGCGGATTGCTTCTGAACGGCGCTGCACGTCCTGGGCGGTGAGTTGGATGGGGTGCGCGACGTAGTGGTGCTGGATGGCTTGCTCGATCAATACCGGGCGGAAGTTGAGGCGCTGTTGGCAGCCGGTGCCGTTGATGCGGCCGGTGCAGAAGAAGTAGGCGTAGCGGTCGCCGTTGCGGCCTCGGCTGATGCCGTAGACCAAACGCTTGCGGCAGGTGCCACAGAAGATGGTGCCGCGCAGGTAGGGCCGGTGCTTTTGTGGGCGTTCGGCGGCGACGCGCTTCTCATCGAGCAGGCGCTGGACGATATCGAAGGTGTCCTGGTCAATCAGCGGCTCATGGCGACCCTCGAAGGTCTGCTCGTCGGGGGTGCCGCGCTTGTAGACGATCTTGCCGGTGTAGTACGGGCTGCGCAGGATGCGTTGGATAGTTGAGGTGCCAAGCGCACGGGCGGGCCGCTTGGCGGTCGGACGAGTGCGGACGCCAAGCCGGTTAAGCTCGGCCACTAGCTGTGAGCCGGAATACTCGCCGGAGGCGTAGAGCTGGAAGATGAGGGTGGCGTAGTGACTGCGCTCCGGGTCGGTGGTGACAATGTTCACCCGGCGGCCGTCCGGCAGGTTGTCCACGTCGTTGAGATAGCCGAAGGGCGCGGCGTTGTAGGTGCCGCCGACGCTGGCCTTTTGTCTCATGCCGCGTTTGACGTTTTCGCTTGTCTGCATCGACTGAAACTGGTTTTGGGTGGCGATCATGGACTCGTAGAGGAAGGCGGCGGCGCTGTCGTCGCCAATCATTGGCTCGGTGATGCTCACTAGCTTGGCTCCGGCTTGGCGCACCAACTCGCGGGTCTGCCAGTGGTCGCGCTGATTGCGCGCCCAGCGGTTGAGTGCCCACACGATTACGTAGTCCACGCGCGTGCTGGCGTGTTCGTTGCGACGCTTCAATTCGTCAAGCATGGTCAAGAAACCAGTGCGCTTGTGTAGATCGACGTAGGCCGAACGGCCAGGATCGCTGAACTCCTGCACGACCTTGGCGTCCAGTTGGATGGCCTTGTCGGTGGTGCCTTCACGCTGCGCGTCTATTGACAGACCATCGTCGCTGTAGTCGGTTCTGACTTGGCTCTCGGAGGACACGCGCAAGTAGGCAAAGGCGCGCTTGGTAGCGCGCATAGCAGGAGCGGTTGGGGTGTTGGTTTCAAGGTTGGTTGGTGGCATATTCAGCCCTCCTCTCTGCCCTTATTGGGGGCGTTGTTAATTTGACATTATATCATTGGCGTCATACTGGCTCAAGCATGACAACGAGCGCCTGGTCGAACGGCGCGACTGCGAACAGCAACCGCATTTCGGCTGGCAGTCGCGCCACGCAAGCCGCGATGACGTGTTCCCGTTCGGACGTATTCGCCAGCCACAGCACCTTTGGGAAGACGCCCCGCTTCCGCTGCTCGCGGCCGGTTCGGTAATAGGCGATGTAGCGCTCTAGCTGCCCGTGCAGGGCGCGGCTGCCCTCGGTGCCTCGGTCAATCTCGATGAAGTAGCTGTCCTCATAGGGGCCAAGGCCCAGGCGAGCGTAGCTGTCCGGCTTGAGGACGAGGCGCTGGCCGCCAAGGCCGTCATTTATACGGTGACATAACGGCTCGGCGTGCAGCGCCAGCAACTCGATGCGGCCGGAGCGCTCGCACTCAACAAGTCGGGTATGCAGCTCAGCGATTTGCAGGGTGTGGCGCAGGAACAGCAGCCCCGGAACTTGCGAGCGCCGCCGTTGCCGCTGCGGTTGCCAGCCCTTGAGGACAACCAGGCGATAGCCGCCCAAGCCCAGGCGGTAGACGAACCCGTCA
Source organism: Solirubrobacteraceae bacterium (assembly GCA_050696555.1). Classification (GTDB taxonomy): domain Bacteria; phylum Actinomycetota; class Thermoleophilia; order Solirubrobacterales; family Solirubrobacteraceae; genus Palsa-744. Next base: position 5,463 of record JBOGYB010000123.1, read on the forward strand.
GAGCCCGCCCGGACGCCGCCGATGGCGCGCGGTAGCCGCTCCAGCACGCCGAGGCGGACGAGACGTAGCAGCGCGCGGCGAGCGCTTCGAGCGTTGGCTTTCGGATCGTCGCTATCCGTAAAGCACAGGCGAGTCAGTTGTGAGCCGGTGACGAAGCGCAAGGCCGCAACCCGCTCAAGCACTAGCCAGTCCCGGTCGCTCAGGCGC
>JBOGYB010000124.1:0-5666 GCA_050696555.1 Solirubrobacteraceae bacterium
TTGACGTTCACACGCCCGGGGGCAACCCCGAGCGCGCTCGCCAGGCGCTCGCGGATCGCCTCGCGGTGGGGCGTGAGCTTAGGGCGCTCCATCACCACCGTACAGTCCACATTCACCAACTCCAGCCCTTGGGCGACGACGCGTGTGAGGACTGCCTGCAGCAGCTCCATCGAGTCGGCGTCGCGGTAGCGCTCGTCGCTGTCGGGGAAGTGCTCGCCGATATCGCCCAAACCGGCGGCGCCAAGCAGTGCGTCGATGACGGCGTGGGTGAGCACATCGGCGTCGGAGTGACCGTCGAGGCCGAGATCCCCGGGTATCTCCACGCCACCGAGGATCAATCGGCGGCCCTCGGCGAGACGGTGGGAGTCGTAGCCGATGCCGGTGAGCGTCGTCATGCCACACTCGCCCCGTTTGCCTGTCCCCCGCGATGGAGTGTGTGCCCGTCACCTTGGGAGGGGGCCGTGGAGGCGATGGGCTCAAGATGGCGCTCTCGGCGAGAGAACACACACAGCTCCCCCACGCCGAGCCTGTCGAGCAGCTCAAGAGCCTGATCGTAGTCGGCGCCGACGTCCGCGGGACAGTGGGCGTCGCTCGAGAGCGCCACGGGGGCGCCCGCTTCAAGACACATCTCGAGGAAAGCAGGCGCGGGGTAGATCTCCTGTGCACGCTTGCGCAACCCGGCGGTGGACACCTCGATGGCGATCCCCGACTCGGCGATGCCGTCCATCGCAAGCTCGTAGTAGTGGCGAAGGTCTCCCCCGGGAAGAGGCCGGCCCGGGTGAGAGGAACCCCATATCTTCACGAGGTCGGGGTGGGCGAGAATGTCGAACAAACCGCTGCGGGCGGCCTCGCCGAGCGTGCGGAAATACTCCTTCCAGATCTCCTCTGGTGAGCGACCGGTGCTCCACACGCTGTAGTCGTCCATGTCGAGCGCATGGTCGCGCAGGAAGTGCACAGACCCCACGACATAGTCGAAGTCGCGCTCTTGCAGGAGGTTCGCCATGCGATCCTCCACGCCGAGGACGAAATCGGCCTCGATACCCAAACGCAGGTCGGTACGCTCACGCACGAACCCGCAGTACGCGTCGAGGTCGTCGTGAGCGTATTCGCGCCAGAGGGGGTGGCCCCATACCTCCAGCGCCTGGGCGAAGCGGTAGATGTGCTCTGAGACACCCAACTCGACGATGCCGCGCTCGCTCGCCGCCTCGCGATAGCGCTCCACGTTGGCGGCGGTGAAGTGCTCGGCGGCGGTGGCGTCGAGATCGTCGAGGCGTAGATGAAGGTGGTAGTCGGTGAGCATGGGCGCTAGTCAAGCAGGGCGGCGGCGACTATGCGCGCTCACGTGCGATCAACAGCTCGGCGAGCGCCAGATCGACCGGGGTGGTGACCTTGAGGTTGTCCTTCGGGGAGGACACCACCACTACACGTCCTCCCGCCCGCTCCACCAGCCAGGCGTCGTCGGAGGCTTGCGCGAGCACCTCCTCTGGCACGTCTAGCGCACGCTCCAGCGCAGCGCGGCGGAACACCTGGGGAGTTTGCACCGCCCACAGGTGCGACCTGTCGAGCGTACGGCTCACCACCCCCTCGCCGTCGGTTTGCTTGATCGTGTCCGTGATGGGAGCGGCGGCGATCGCGGCGGCGACTCCTTCCTCCTCGACGGCGGCAAGAGTGGCTTGCACCAGCTCAACGCTCGTGAGTGGGCGTGCGGCATCCTGTACGAGCACCGGATCGCCCGGTCCGGCGGCCGCCAGGGCGCGGCTCACAGACTCCGAGCGGACTGCGCCCCCCTCCACGCCAACCGTGCCGGCGGGGGCCTCGACACCGGCCGGCAACGCCACGACGATCCGCTCGATCGCGGCGACCGCTGCCAGCGTCTCGACGCTCCACAGCAAGAGCGGCCGCCCCGCGAGCTCGACCAGCGCCTTGGGACGTCCTGCTCCAAGACGCTCACCGAGCCCGGCGGCAACGATCAGTGCAATGGCCATTCCATCCTCCGCCTCTCCACCCCCGTCCGAGACGGGACAACTCTCTAACGCCCTATACGCCCCCGTCCCCGCAGGGGACGGGGGATCGGGGTCATTACTTCGCGGCGCCCGCGAGCTGGCTCGACGCGGAGTTCGCGAGCAGCTCGTCGAGGTAGCTCTCAGCCTCGTCCTCGTCCTTGTCGAGCGCGTACATGAGCTCGGAGGCGAGGATCTTCTTGGCGCGCGTGAACATCTGCTTCTCACCGGTCGACAGACCCTTTTCGCTCTCGCGGAGGGCGAGATTGCGAACGACCTCGGCGAGCTCGTAGATATCGCCCGTCTTGATCTTGTCGCGGTTGTGCTTGAAACGGCGGTTCCAGTTCTTCGGCATCTCCGAGACCTCGGCCTGGAGCACGGCCAGCACCTTCTGGACGGTCTCCTCGTCGATCACCCGACGCAGCCCGGCGAGGGCGGCGTTCTCGGTGGGGACCTTCACGGTCATGTCGTTGTGAAGGATCTTGATCGTGAGGTACTCACGGGTGGTGCCGAGCACCTCCATGTCCTCCTTGCTCAAGACCTTCCCGGCGCCGTGATGGGGATACACGACGTGGTCTCCGAGCTCGAACTCGATTTGCTCTACCTCACGGGTGGCCTCGAGCTCCTCGATGAACGATGTTGCGTCTTCGATTGCTTGTGCGGGGATGGTGTCCTCCTTAGTCGCGCCGGCAATGGGACCGGCAGGTATGTCAAGTCTGCAAGTAGCGGTCCACGAGATTGATCTCCTGCAGGCGACGCAGGCCCTCGCGGATGTCCTTCGCCCTGATCTCCCCTACTCCCTCGATCGCCTCAAGCTCTGAATCGCCGGAGGCGAGCAGCTCGTCCAAGCCTCCGTACTCCTTGACGATCTGCGCAACCACGAGCTTTGGCAGCCGTGGGATGCGCCCGAGAATGCGATATCCACGCGGGGCGACTGGGTAGTCGAGTGTGTTGAGCTTGCGGTCGTAGCCGAGCAGCTCGGCGATGCGACCGAAGTCGAGCAGGTCCTGATGGGGGAGGCGGCCGATCTGGTCGAGCGCGGAGGCAAATGCCTCGTCGGAGTAGTCGGCGAGGTAGTCCTGCACGAGCGCGGCCTTCTCGGCGGCGGTGCCGAGGATCGTCTCCTCCAGCTGCATCTCGATCAAACGTCCCTCGCTGCCGAGCTCGACGATGTAGCGCTCGATCTCCACCGCCATTCTCGTGACGAGCTCCGAGCGCTGCAACACGGTGAGTACGTCGTGGAGCGTCACGCCCCCCTCGAACTCGAGCGCGGTGAGGCGCGTGGAGACCTGGTCGAGGCGGGTGCGGTACTTATCGAGCGTGGCGAGCGCCTGGTTGGCCTTGGAGAGCACCACGGTGATGTCTTCGAGGATGTACTTGATGCCGTCCACGTACAGCGACACCACCTCGCGTCGCTGCGAAACGGCGATGACTAGCGCATCGGTCTGCTTGGAGACGCGCTCGGCGGTGCGGTGGCGGGTGCCCGTCTCGTGCGAGAGGATGGTGGGATCGGGCATCAACTGCACGTTCGCCATCGAGATCTTGTTGGCGTTGGCGTTGAGGATGATGGCCCCGTCCATCTTCGCCACCTGGTAGAGGAAGGCGGGGGTGTAGTCGATGTCGAGCTTGATGCCCCCCGAGAAGAGGAAGTTGAGCTCTTCAGGGTCGCCGATCACGATCAAACCGCCCGTGCGAGCATGCAAGATGCTCTCGATGCCCTCCCGCAACGCGGTCCCGGGAGCCACCATCTCCAATGCCCTTACAAGACCGGGCTCGGGTCGCGCGTCCGTGTCGAAATCTTCGCCGGATCGTGAGGCCACGACTAGACATTCTAGGGCATTTAGCCTTTTTTTATCGCGCGCCTAAGGGAGTCTAAGGAGACGAATTGTCTTCGAATCGCGGGAGGGAGACGAAAGAACGAGTTGGACGCAACAGCCGCCCTGCCTATGCGGCGACCGACGCCGGGCGCGCCCTGCCCGCGGGAAGCGCGCACGAGAGCGCCTCGCGCAGCGTGGAGGCCTCGCGCGCCTGCTCGCCGCTGCCGGCAGGGGCCAGAACACCCGAGAGTCCGTGTCTTGAGGCCTCCTCGAGACGACGCTCGGGATGACCCACCCAGCGCAGCTCTCCGGTGAGACCGAGCTCGCCAAAGCAGCAACAGGGGACACAGCCCGCGTCCGCCGCAGGTGCAGCGCCTGTGCGCCGGCCGCCCAGGGCCACCCCGCGCGATGCCGAGGCCACCGCAAGCGCGATCGCGAGGTCCACTCCAGGCTCGTCCACGCGCACGCCACCGACGACGTTCACGAACACGTCGCACCCGCCCACACCTATGCCACCGTGGCGGCCAAGGATGGCGAGCACCAAAGCGAGACGGTTGCGGTCGAGTCCCGACACCACCCGCCGCGGCTGCTCCAGCTCGGAGGGAGCCACTAGCGCCTGCACCTCCACGAGCAGCGGCCGCGAGCCCTCCATCGCGGCCAGCACCACACTGCCGGGCGCGCGGGTGGCCTCGGCGACAAAGCGAGCGGAGGCGTCGAGCACCTCCACCAGCCCGCCCTGGCGCATCTCGAACAGGCCCGCCTCGTTGGTGGAGCCAAAGCGATTCTTCAGGGCACGCAACTCGCGGTAGGGGCGCTCGCGCTCGCCCTCGAACTGGAGCACGCAGTCAACCAAGTGCTCGAGCACGCGTGGCCCCGCAAGAGCGCCGTCCTTGGTGACGTGTCCCACGAGCACCACCGCGATCGAGCGAGCCTTGGCCAGGTCCATGATGCGGGCGGCCACCTCCCGCACCTGCCCAACAGAACCCGGCGCACCCGACAGCTCGCCGGAGCGGAGCGTCTGCACCGAGTCGATCACGCACACGCTCGGCGCGTGCGCGGCGATCACGTCAAGGACGGCGTCGAGGTCGGTCTCGGCGAGAACAGGCACCTCGAGCGCGCTTGCGGAGAGACGCTCGGCACGCAAACGCACCTGCTCGGCGGACTCCTCGCCGCTCACATACAACGTCTTGTGACCGGCACCCGCGATGTTGCCGAGGGCCATGTTGGTGAGCGTCGACTTGCCGATGCCGGGGGAGCCGCCAAGCAGCACGAGCGAGCCGGGTACGAGCCCACCGCCGAGCACCCGGTCGAGCTCGCCGATGCCTGTTCGCAGACGCGCCACCGGCGCCGCTGCGACCTCAGACAGAGGCACAAGCGGGACATTGCCTCGCGCACGCGCGCGAGTCACCCCTTTTCGATCTACGCCCACCGCCGCCGGTGTGCGCTCCTCCACGAGCGTGTTCCACGCCGCGCAGCCGGGGCACTGGCCGTGCCACTGCGCCGATCGCATCCCGCACTGCGAGCATACGTGAAGGGTTTGGGGGCGGGCCACCGGCCCAGATTACGGCTACGCCCCGACGGTATCGCTGCGTCGCTCGTAGAGCATCACTTCGCGCCAGCGCCCGTCGGCCATCTTGCCGACGCGCTCGCGTCTGCCCACGAGACGAAAGCCGCAGCTCTCGTGTAGCGCGATGGAGGCTTCGTTCTCGGGGAAGATTCCCGCCTGAAGCGTCCAAAAGCCGGCGCGCTCCGAGGAGTCGATCAACGCGTTCAGCAGCACACGACCGATCCCACGACGGGCATGGTGTTGAGCGACGTACACGCCCACCTCCCCCACCCCTCTGTAGAC
>JBOGYB010000125.1:0-5663 GCA_050696555.1 Solirubrobacteraceae bacterium
CAGAGCGCGCCCGCGAGGCGAGGTAGGTGTCGTACATGTTGGACACCGCCCGCACGAAGTCCGCCCGCAACGCCATCCGGGCGTGCTCGTCGGGCTCGAGGTCACAGAGCCGCTCGATGAGGTGATCGGCGTGCTTCCAGGCGCCGACGTGGCCGCTTGTGTGGCCCACCCCCGTGATGGGGTCCACGACGAGATCTATCGCCTGCAGCGCGGCGTCGTCGAGATAGCTCGCGCGACGGATGAAAGGGTCGCGCAGGATCCCTTCCAGCTCGCTTACCCGCTGCAGCCCCCTCACCATCTCGATGCTCCCCGGATGAAGCGCTACACGCTCGTGTGGGGCTATCGCGAGCAGGTCCCTGGCGAACTCCTTCCACGCCAGTTTGTGCACCCGGTATTGCGGCGCGAGGCTTTGGCCGAGGTCGTCGAGGGCCTTCGTGACAGTGCTCTCGGGAATCTGGAAATCGACGTGGACCCAGTGGGCGACCGAGGCTTGATCCAGATCAATGGCGAAATACCGCACCGCCGACCAGAAATACGGTTGGCGCAGGATCTTCGCGTCCCTCCTGAGAAGCGAATGGACGCTCTCACGCACCTTCTCCTGCTCGAGGTAGGTGCGCTCGCGGGCGCGCTCGATGTCCGGGAAGATCGCAAACCCGTAGTCGAGCTGAGGGTCGCAATCCTCCGATTCCGGTAGGCGGCCGCGCTGCTCTTCCAGAAAATCGAGCAACCCCTCGCGGAAGCGCTCGACGTCGGGGACGTCGAGGTCGACCTTGCTGATCAACCCACTCGCGCCGTGAGCGCGGGCGAGCGTGACGACATCCTCGCGCACATGCACGGTGTAGGCGATCGGCACGCAGCGTCTACGCAGGAGCGGGTGACGGCGTATCGTGTCGATCACGCGGTGGCCCGAGTAGTTGTTGTCGGTGCGATCGTCGGATTGCAAGTCGACGAGCGCGACGACGGTGTGCTCCGCGGCGTCGATCGCCTCGAACAGGTCGATCCGATTGGAGAAGAGGCGCAGCTGGGGCGCCGCCAAGCCATACATCTCGAGCTGACGGCACGCCAGTTCCAGATCGCGGGGATCCTCGTCGTAGAGGTAGATCCAGCTCAAAGCGCCGTCAGTGCGGTTGCGGGGAGCGCGAGCGTGAGCATGTCCTGGCGGCGGCGCGAGATGATGCGCCCGGAGAGCCGCGCCACGGCCGCCTCGAGCGCCGGCGAGCGGCGCTCCCCTTGGGCTTGCGAGGGGTGGGGTTGCAACGAGAGGCGCAGTTCGCGGTCGTCGAGTGGGGAGATGTCCACGTGCAGGAGCTCCGGCCGCGGAGTCCCGGTGATGGTGGGAGGAAAGCGATCGAGCACGTGGTCGGCAAGCTCGTCGGCGAGTGCCACGAGCGCGAGGTGCTCGCGGGCACGCTCGACCCCCACGGCGTCGGCCCGTCGCGAGGTCCACAGCGGGCGCGTCCCACCGACGGTGACAACCGTGGGGGCGAGGCGCAGTTGCAGGTGCTCGCGCAGATCGGCGATCGGATCCGCCATGACGATCAGGGCAAGCAGCCGCCGCGTGAGGGTGTCTATGCGACCGGAAAGCTCGAGCAGGCGCTGACCGTCGGCGCTTGCCATGATGCCCTCCTCATACCACGCGCGCGAGCGGCGGAGGGGCTTGATCAGGTCGTGGTGGAGACGGACGGTGCGGGCGAGCAGCTCGACGAGCTCGGCGCGTTCGCGCAGGCAGATCGAATCGCGCTCGGCGTCTTGCAGTAAGCGACGACCGTAAGCGGCGGCGACCCCGGAGGCGGCGCAGACGAGCGGGAAGGCCACGTTTTCCACCAGGCGAGCCCGCTCGATGGTGTGCTTGACCCGATACGCCGAGAGAGACGTGAGCGCAAGCGCAAGCGTGCCCACTCCGAATGCCTCGCGCGCGCGGCCGAAGGCGCCGAGCGAGACGATCTCCAGGCCCGTCCAACCGGTGGTGGGTCGTCCACCCGCGGGCCACAGCATGCTCATGGCGGAGACGATCGACCTAGCGCGCCACGGATCCCCCCGGCGGCGGCGGTTCCAGCTGCGGTCGGCGATAACCAGTGCGCTGAAGAGAGCAGCATGGGCGGCACCTGAGCGGCGGTTGGGAGCGGTGAGGCAGCAGGCGACGCCGTTTACCCATGTGGCAGGACGGATGGCTCGAGCGCAGCGGAGCAGCGAATCGTCGATACGCCCGCTCAGCTGGACGTGACCGTCCAGCGAGTCCGAGACAGGCGGTTGGGAGGGAACGCGGACCACCAACTCCACACCCCCTCCGCTTGCGAGCAGAGAGACCGTGCCACCCAGGCTGTGCACGTGGGCGCGTGTCTCGGAGAGCCCGGTACCCCATTCGCCGGCCTCGGGTGGGGAGGAGCCGCCGGCGTCGTCGCGGATGCGGAGCGTCAGATAACCACTGTCGTCGTGTGCGAGGTGCAGCTCGATGGCGGTGAGCGTGCGGCGCTGGTGGCGGTAGCTGTTATCGAGGGCCACCTTCGTGGCGCGCACGAGCGCGCTGGTCACACGCGGGTGGATCGACTTGCCGGCGAGGATCTGTGGGTGAAAGCGGATCGAGATGCTCTGCTCGCGCCACCCCTCGCGGTAGATGTCAAGCACCGCGGTTAGGGTGGGAACGAGTGGCAGTTGCCTTTCGTTGGCAGCGGCCACGAGCAGAGGGGCGAGCTGGTGGTGCTGTATCTCGCCGCGAATGTCCTCGACGGCCGCTTGGACCTCACGCGAGGAGGGGTCTTCCAGGGAGCGCCGAGGGGCCGCGATGCGCAGTAGCGCCTGCTCGAGCTCGGCGGCGGTGCCTCGGATGTCACCGGCGATGTGGAATATCGGGGCACGATTTCCGCTCGCTGAGGGCTTGAGCGCATCTTTGTCGCGCTTGCGGGTACGTTCGATCCGTCTCACCGCAAGCGCGAGGTCGCCGAGCTCGCCGCCGATGGCGGCGAAGGCAAAGAAGAGCGGAGAGACACCAACATTCCAGAGCAACCGTGCGTCGAGGGCCTCCCTTCTCAGGCGACGGACGCCGACCACCACCGCTGGGTAGACAGCAGTGGCGGCGCCGGCGAAAAGGGCGCTGGTGTTGGGTTTGGCGCGGTTGAGGCGGACGCGCCCGAGGCGGCCCCCACCGAAGCCGGTGAGCACGAGAGAGGGGTAGAACATCGGCGATCGCTCGGCGCCCGATACAGCAAGCGCAAACATCCCAAGCAGGGGAAGCACCGGCGGCGAGAGGCGGCGGCGTAGCACCGCCGCCACCTCCACCGGTTCGAGGATGTGGCGTGCACCGAAGGCCGTAGTCGCGAGCGTGGCGGCGACCCCGAGCGACCGCGGCAAGCGCGGAAGATCCTCGGAGAGGGCCATGAGCAACCCGAACCCGCCCGCGGCAAGCGCGATGTAGCCGCCGGCTGTGTAGACGCCGAGCACGTCGACATCCCGATCTGGGTCTACCGAGGCCGCGTCGAGCTCGATAGGCGTGGTGAGCATCCATCGCGATTCCAGTGGATTTGAGTGAAAAACTCAAGCCCTATTTCTCACTCGGGAAGGGTAAATACCCCGGCATATCCCCCAATTCCACCTGCTGGTGGCGAATTAACAACAATTCCAGGGTTGCCGTAATTAAGCGGTAGCGAACCGGCAAGTGAAGCTATCCCCAGCGGGAGACGGCGGGCGTGTACTACACCACCGGGCAGAGCCCACCGTCGAGGTTGACGGCGGCGCCGGTGACGTAGGAGGCGCGCGGGGAGAGCAGGAAGGAGGCGAGTGCCGCGAACTCCTCCGGGCAACCGACGCGGCCGAGGGGGATTTTAGTGTTGGTGACCATCCGCTCGTAGTACTCCGGTGGGGTGATGCCAGCGGCTGCCGCGAGGGCTTCGAGCTGGGCACTTTCGACTACGCCTATGAGGACAGCGTTGACGCGGATGTTGTGGGGGGCAAGCTCGCGAGAGAGCGCCTTGGTGAGCGCAAGGCCGGCGGCACGTGAGACGGAGGTCGGGGTTGAAAGCGCCTCGGGCGCCTTGCCGGTGATGGAGAGCGTGTTGAGCACCGCCCCCGCTCCCGCCTCGCGCAACGCGGGGAGCGCAAGCCGGGTGAGCCGCACGGCCGACATCAGCTTCAGCGAGAGGTCCTCCTCCCAAACCTTGTCCTCGTGCAGCGCGAACTCCCCCGCGGAGAGCGTGCCGGCGTTGTTGACCACACCGTCCAAACGCCCGAATTGCGACAGGGAAGCGTCGAGGAAGCGCTCGATGTCTCCCACACGGCGGACATCCCCGGAGAGCGCGAGCACCTCTCCCCCGGCCTCGCGCAGAGAGAGCGCGGCCGCGGCAACCCGCTCGGGGTCGCGCGCGAGGATCGCGACGTGCGCCCCCTCTTGAACGAGCTGGCGTGCAAGCGCGTACCCGAGGCCCGTCGAGCCACCGGTGATCATGAAGGCCCTCTCTTGCAGCTGGAGGTCTATCGCTACATTCCCTCAGGAGTGCGACCGTCGTGGCCGACGTAGCCGCCCTGTCCACCCGCGCACACGTAGATCGTCTCACCCGGGCCGAGGATCTTTATTTTGCGCGGCGTGGAGGCATCGACGCGGGCGAACGTGCCCTCGGTGAGCAGATGGGTGGTGCCGTCGGCGAACTCCATCTCGATCGAGCCACGGTGGACGAAGTAGAGCTCCTCCTGGATGTCGTGGTAGTGCCATTTCGTCTCGTACCCGGGCGGGCGGACAAGCACATTGACCCCGAAGGCGGTCACCCCGAGACCTTTGCGGGCTTTGCGAAAACCGTAGCCCGCGCCGAAATCGTCGATGTGGCCGACCGCGTATCCATCGCCGACGGTGACGTCGGGGTAGATGAGGCGGTCGACCTCACCTGCCTCGGGGGGGATGCGGTCGGCGGGGACACGGCGGCTCGAGATGGGGATCACGTCAGCGCCCTTGCCGTCCTGTGCGCCCGTGTCGATACCGGGCTCGCGATCCTCGGTCATACGTGCTCGAGCGGGGCGCTGAAGAACTCGGGGATGCGATTGCCGATCAGCTCACCCCGGTAGCGACGGTGGGTGCCGTAGACGAGCCAGGTGGTGTCTACCTCGCCGTAGCGATCGACCACGCGGAGCTCCTGCGGGTGGGATTCGCCGAACTCGACGAACGTGACCCCCGCGTCGTACTTGCCGGCGAGCAGTTCACGCGCGACTATCGGATTCGCGGGCTCCTGGACGACGGTGTCGAACCGCGTCATATCGGGATAGCCCATCGCGGCCGGTACAACCCCCAGCGAGCGTGGGTCAGAGACATCGCGACGCGCGATGAGACCCATTTCCTTGGCGGGGAACATGAAGGTGTCCACGACGAACACCTCCTGGCGGTAGCGCTCGGTGGCGTGGTGGACGTCGGGATGGGCCGAGCACTGCAGCAGATAGGCGTTGGGCAGCTCGCGTACTCGCTCCAGCCCTTCGAGCAGGTCGGCTACGAGCTCGACCTGGGCGTCTGCGATGCCCTGGAACTCCAGATAGGAGAGCAGCGCGTGCTCGTGGCACGTGCCTTTGGGGCCCAGGGTGATGAAAGTTGGGGATGTCATGAGCTCACCCCACCATACGTCTAGAGGCCGTCTCCTGTCCAGTGTCAGCTTCCTTCGCAAACCACCGGATGTCGGAATGTGCTCGCA
>JBOGYB010000126.1:0-5660 GCA_050696555.1 Solirubrobacteraceae bacterium
TACGTCCTTGACCGCCGCGCGAAAAACGCCCGTGAGGTCGACCCCGTTGTTCTTGTAGAAGCGCTGGTCCTCGATCGCTACCGTTGCCTTACGCAGGATCCCTGGCATCTGGGCGGTGGTGATCGGCGAGCGCAGCACGTCGGACTGGATGAACCCCAGGCGGGTGCCGTTGGCGGCGAACACCTGCGAGGAGGCGCCGGCGAGCTTGGGCTGCAGCGAGTCGAGGCTGGGCGCCGACTGGGCCACCGAGAACACATACCCGACCGCCACCAGCCCACCGATCACGATCGCGGTAGCCAACCCGCCAAGACCGAGCAGCACGAAGCGCGAGGGTCCCGAGCGTCTCTGTCGCCTACGGCGCTGTCGTGCTTGTCGTGACATCCGTTTGCGCCCCCGCCCGTGACTGTACCGTCTCGGAGTGTGAATTCCTTCACCAGGGGACCTGCCGCCAACGACTGGCCCGTATGGACGGGCTTCGCCGTCCTGGTCGCAGCGCTGGTTCTCGCTGCGGTCGGTGGGCTGATAGTCGATATCCCGGCCGTCGTGGCGGGCGTGAAAATCAGCTCCTCGCACACCCCCCACGGCCTCGTGCTGGCCGACACGTTCGTGCAGGACGCGATGTTCGTAGTCGCGGCCGTGCTATTCGCCGGGCTCGGTGGACGGGTCGCGCACTCTTGGCAATTCGGGCTGCGCCCCACCCCCCCGCGTCGCGCCGCGGGGTTCGTGGCACTCACGATCTTGGTGTTCCTGCTCTTCAGCGCAGTGTGGGCGCTAGTGCTCAACGAAAGCCCGAAAGAGAAATTGCTCGAACAGCTTGGGGCCGACGAAACCACCCTGCTACTCGTGCTGAGTGCACTGCTCACGACCGTGATGGCACCGATCTGCGAGGAGATGCTGTTTCGCGGGTACATCTTCGCGGCGCTCTCCAAATGGAAGGGGTGGTTGCCGGCGGCGGCGATCACGGGCGTTCTCTTCGGCGCGGTCCACGCGGGCTCGGCGCCGGTCGTCTACCTCGTGCCGCTTGCCGCGCTCGGATTTCTGCTGTGCGCGCTCTACCGCCAGACCGGCTCGCTCTACCCCTGCATCGCCACCCACTCGATCAACAACTCGATTGCCTTCGCCTCGCTCGAGGGGTGGGGTTGGCAGGCCCTCCCACTGATAGTGGGCTCGTTCGTGGCGATCTATCTGATCTGGCTGCTGGCGCGGTGGGTTGGCGCAATCTCGGGGCCCACCCCCGATGCAGTCGTCGCGGCGACCCCATACGATCCGGCGTGATGGTTGGTAAGAGCACTCTCATAACGGTTCTCTCCGCCGCAGCCCTGGTCGGCGTGGCGCTTACCCCGGGGTCCGCCGCGGCCGAAGTCGAACCACCCGCCACGATGCAACCGTCGCCTGGAGCGACGGCTCCCCCCATGGGGAAGCTAAAGCTCACCTTGCAGGACGCCCACGGCAATCCCGCGTTTGCCGCCATCGGCGAGCGCATCGTGATCTCAGGTGGGGTGAGGCCCTACGTGGCGGGGCAGAAGGTGGTGCTGAGTATCTACCGCAACGGACGTCGCGTGCTCACCAAGCGTCTCGGCGTGAGCCCCGCGGCAGGTGGGGTCGGGCAGTTCTACTTCGGCTACGCAAGTCCCCACTCCGGCCACTTGAGCATTCGCGCCGAACACGCTCCCACGGCGCAGCTGGCAAAGCTCGTGGCGAAGCCCGTGAGTGTGCGCTACGAGCTCTCCACGCTCTCGGTGGGCTCGCGTGGGCGTGTTGTGCGGTTGCTCCAGGAGGAGCTTGCGCGCCTTCATTACCAGGTGAACGTGACCGGCTACTACGACGACACCACCGCCCGCGCGGTGGTTGCTTTCCGCAAGGTCTCAGGCCAGCAGCGGGTGGAAAGCGTCAACCCTCGCATCTTCCAGCTGATCCAGCGTGGGGCGGGGGTCTTTCATGTGCGCTACCCCTCCGACGGCGCTCACGTCGAGGCCGACCTGTCAAAGCAGGTGCTCGCCGAGATCGAGCGTGGGGGACGCGTGCGACGGATCATCACGATCTCCTCCGGCAAGCCCTCTACGCCCACGGTCATCGGACGATTCCATGTCTACCGCAAGGAACCGGGGACCAACTCACACGGGATGGTCGACTCCAGCTATTTCATCGGTGGGTATGCCATCCACGGGTACGCCGAAGTGCCGACCTACGCCGCCAGCCACGGTTGTCTGCGCATCCCTGTGCCTGATGCTGCGGTCGTCTACGCCTGGGTCAAGTTCGGCTACGCGGTAGACGTGTACACCGGCAGCGGACGGGGGAGTCGCACCGTCCGATCCAATGTCGGTCCGTAACCGGGCGAGGGCTACAGTCCGAGCCGCATTACCCGCGCCAGGAAGCCCAACCCGAGGCCATAGACGAGCAGCATCAGCAGGGTGTCCACCACGTGGATCGTCCACTGGCTGGTTGAGTTGGAGGTCACCCCCGAGAACGGTGAGGTGAGCGCGGAGGAGACTTTGTCGAGCGCTTCGTGAAATCCGCTCTCCTTCCCGGGCTTCGACGAGCGGGTGGTTTCTGTTGACAGGCCTGGAGGGCCCGCCGCGTTTACTTCGGCTTGCTGGTGGTTGGAGGCGCTGCTGGTTTGATCGAGCGCGAACGAAGCGAACCACGCGATCGCGATCAAGCAGATCGCTATCGAGACGAGACGCAAGACTCTGGCTATCAGCGGAAACAGCATGGTCAACTCAGGTTAACCCCAGCACTGGACACGCTGGACGGATGTATCACCGCGCGGGTAGATAGATTTGGGAGGAGGATGGCGGACGCTCTACCTACACCCCAACTAGTCGACGCCCGCGCTGAGCTCGTCGCGCAACTGCGCGCCTACGCGCTCGTGATCGGCGAGGTGACGCTCACAAGTGGGGTCACCGCCTCCTACTACGTGGATGCCAAGCGCGCGATCCTTCGTCCCGAGGGCTTCCGTGCGCTCGCCACCCTCCTTGCGGCGAAAGCTCGCCAGTGGGATGCCACGGCGGTCGGAGGCATGACGATGGGAGCCGACGCGGTCGCATGTGCCGCGCTCGCGGGGGGCGCGCATGTGAAGGGGTTCTTCGTGCGCAAGGACACCAAGGCCCACGGACTCCAACGCCGTATCGAGGGCCCCTTGCTTACTCCAGGGGACCGTTGCCTGGTGGTCGAGGACGTGGTCACCACCGGCGGCTCCACCGTCGCCGCGATCGACGCGCTGCAGGAAGCCGGGCACACCATCTGCGGCGTAGTCTCCGTGCTCGACCGTCTCTCCGGTGGCGCCGAGGCGATCGAAGTCGCCGCCCGCGCGCCCTACGTCCCGCTCGCCACTATCGACGATGTCTACCCGGAGCGCGCAGCACAATAGAGCCCCCCTACGTCGGTAGCCTTACCTGCGAGCCCTCGTAGTCCAATGGATAAGACGACCGCCTCCTAAGCGGTAGATCCAGGTTCGACTCCTGGCGGGGGCATGGGGTGGATCGCTTGTGTTGGTGCGGATTTCGCCATAGTGATCTGCGGAGCCGGTGAGTGCAAATGAACGGCAGCAGCCGGCATAGCCAGTGCTCGGTGTATGTCGTAACCGTTTCGTGTTGACCGGGCTCTGGTCTAGAGCCGTTCCTCGATCCACAGCAACTCACACTCGGTCGGAAGATCTGCGCGCGGCCGGAGATAGATGCTAAGAAGGGGAATCCCGCGTGAGGTTACGGCTATCCACAGATTTCGGCTACCCACCCTCTGTGCAACGGTCGCAGGATCACGACGGAGTGCCCAAAGCAAACCTTCCAAGCGATAGTCGATCTGACGGTCAGTGAGACTGGCGATCCGCTTGAGGTCGGCCTTCGATTCTTCGAACTCCCGTGTCTCTACAAAGCCTTCGCAACAAAGCTCTCTAGTTCCAGCCATGCAAGGACGCTAGTTCCTCGCCCCGACGGATATCTGCGGCATTGACTCCGCCTGCGCCGAGAAACACAGTCTGATACGGGATAACTTCCTTTAGTCTTGCTAGGCGCCATCCAACTTCATGGTGCGAGAGTTCGCTTAGGTAGGTCGCGCTCTCGTGTCCGTATCGGCGAATGGCTCCCTCGATCACCGCCAGCTCATCCTCACTGAATCGGCTCATGTTCGGATCGCCCAATGCCGTCACGTGCTTGAGTTTCTTGCCAAAGAAGTCGACGGTCTCGGTAGCAATGCGCTCGCTGGCCTCGAGGTCTCGCTGAGCCATCAGCAACTCGCGCGGTAGGTGTCCGTGCTCCCACTTCTCGTACGTTGCGCCGGTGATCGACTTGCCAAACCGCTCATAAGCGCCGAAATCGCTCCACATCAACAACTTGGCCAGCTTTACGCGGCCAAGTGCTGCCTCGGGACCGAGCCGCTTGGCGATGTAGACAATCAGCTCATTGAACTTTGTGTTGTCGAAATCACCCATCGCATTTGCCTCCGGACATATAGCCTAGTACAGTCCTGTTGTATGCATTCTGTATGCAATTGGCATCGTAGGGATTAGTCCGGATGGCACCCAAGGCATACACGACTACGGTACGACTCGATGGCCCGGCAAGGGATAACACAGATCGCTTGCTCGCAGCACTTCGCAGCGAAAGTGGGCTCAGAACATCGCGCGACGAGATCGTCAGGGCACTGGTCTGGGGCGTCACCCCGCCGCAAGCTGCCGGTATGTTGTCTGCATACATAAAGCATGCTGAGAGCGCGTTGATGGAGGGAGGAAGCTAGTCTGCTGCTCCTTTTTCGCTGTCTTGGAGGTTGGTCAAAGCCTGTAGGACTTCATGCGTTACAGGCTACTCACCGACTGCGATGGCTCTCGGAATGGGCACTGGCGGGAGGTGGATTCATCCGGTCGGCGCAACACGATTGTTTTTCGTGTTGCGTGATCGGAGGGTCAGATGGCTAAGAGTTGACCGCGAACCTCCGGACGGTCGCTCGACGCGCCGCTCCCGGAGTCGCATCGACGCGCGCGGCGGAATCGCGGAGATGGTCCCGATCGCCGAGCGTCCGCCGGAGGTCGACGAGGGCCGTGTCCCGGCCACTGGGAGGGAGACCTGTTGATCGGGGCTCAGAACAAGTCAGCGATCGCGACGCTGGTCGAGCCAGACCCCGCTATGTGCTCCTTGCCCGACTCGGCCATGACCGCACGACCGCGCACGTGGTATAGGCGCTCAAGGCCCGGATCGCCGAGTTGCCTGGCCATCTGTTGAAGTCACTGACCTGGGACCAAGGCCAGGAGCTTGCAGCCCACAAGCGATTCAGCAGCGATACCGGCATCCAGGTCAACTTCTGCGACCCCCGCTCTCTCCGTGGCAGCGCGGATCGAACGAGAACACCAACGGGCTGCTCCGCCAGTACCTACCTCCCCGACCCCGCCCGTCGTCCTCCTAAGCGGTAGATCCAGGTTCGACTCCTGGCGGGGGCATGGGGTGGAATCGCTTGTGCCAACTGTTTCGGCGCGCGCCATCAGCGCATCGCAATGATCCTCGTTCACGCGACGGAGATGCCCTTGGTGCGGGCTCGCTCCAGCAGCGGGTTTCCGCAGTCGTGGTACTCCGCGACGATCCTAGCTTTTGATCAGCACCGACCCGTCTGCCTGAGGTGCCCAATTTGGCTTCGGAGGTAAAGTCTTTGGCCGTGTCCCCCTCCAAACA
>JBOGYB010000127.1:0-5648 GCA_050696555.1 Solirubrobacteraceae bacterium
CCTAGAGGCGATCCCCGTGATCCGCGAGGAGTCCCCCGAGACGCAGATCGTCGTGCTGACGATGCAGACCGAGCCCGCGTTCGCGCGCGAGGCCCTCGCTGAGGGAGCACTCGGCTACGTGCTCAAGGAAGCCGCCGACGATGAGCTCGTCGAGGCCGTCAGGCGCGCGGCTGTCGGCGAGAGCTACCTGAACCCCAGGCTGGGTGCTCGCATGGCTGCCGAGCCACCGCCAGGCCCGCCCGACAATCTCTCAGAGCGGGAGGTCGAGGTGCTGCGGCTGATCGCCCGCGGACATACCAATGCTGAGATCGGCGAACAGCTCTATCTGTCGGTGCGAACTGTCGAGACTCATCGTTCGCACATTCAGCAGAAGCTATTGATCTCCACTCGCGCGGAGCTCGTTGGCTACGCGCTTGAGCGCGGGCTGATCGACACCGACCGCAAGCGGGGCGCCTGAGATCACGCGCCCTGCTGCGCGCGGTAATGCTCCTTCCAGATCAGCCGGTAGATCGGCACCTTGCGAGGCAGGCTGCGGATACCCGGTATGAATGGGATGCAGACGAATGCGAGGCTGAGCAGACCCATCACGATCATCACGAGGACATCGGCATTTTCAGAGCTCTTGAAGGGTTCGACCTGATACCAAAGGGTGTAGAGCCATAGCCACACCTGACCCGGGTAGCTGCCGGTCTCGTTCATCATGCCCCACTGCTCGCCGAGCAGATGCTGCGCTTCGGCGCGTTCTGCGAGCAGGCCCCCGTCGGCCATGAACAGCAGTGGCTTGGTGTAGTCGGTCTGGAAGAACTGCTTGGCGCTCAGCAGGCTGCCATCCAGGCCGCCGCTGTTGGCGAGGCCCAGCAGGCTGCTCATCATCTTCGGGACGGGACCGGCGCCGCTCGCCTTGACCGTCACGACGCCCGTGGTGGGATCGACCGTCACGGCGTTGCTCGGTGTCTTTTTTTCTTCGATCGCTGTTTCGTGATCTTCAAGGGGCTTGGCATACGCTTCCCCCCAAGCCTTGCGGGTCTGCTCAGGCGCGGCCTGGTATTCGGCGATCGCGCTCTGCAGTGCGGGATCATTGGGGATCGTCTTCAGCGGGTCGATCACGAAGTCGTTGGCCGTGTTGATTGGGTGGCTGACGCCGAGCCACTTCTGCAGGTAGATGAAGGCGGCGTGCTGGCCTTCGCCGTTGTGGTTATAGGGAGGCCCGTATTCGGCGGTGTCGCTCGTGCCGTTCAGCTCCTTTGCCGCCGCGGCCGTGAAGTTCACGGGCTGCTGGCGCGACCACTGCGCGATCGTGCTCGGCCGATCATCCGGCGAGGAGAACAGCACGGTCAGGAGGACCGCCAACAGTGCGATCACCCCGATCGCGATGCACAGCTCCTTGACCAGATCGTAAGGCGCATAGGCTCCCTGCCACGGCGTCGTGTCGTCGCGAGAGCGCAACCGGCCGAGAAGGCTCACGACGGTGTTCCATCAGCAGAAGAGGAAGGGTCCTGCGCGGCGGCGAGAGCGGGCTCCGGTTCGGTCGAGACTGTCTTTGAGGTTGTCCGGTGCTCGAGCGCGAAAGGCGGGACGACGCCGTGGCGGCGCACGAGCAGCACGTGCGCGACGACGAGTGCGACGACGGCCGCTGGTAGCAGCAGCACGTGGTAGCTGTACATCTGCCCGAAGTTCGTGACGTTGAAGAAAGCTCCGACGCCGACGGAGTTCAATCCGTCCTTGGCCTGCGTTGCGATCCACTGCGCGTCGAAGTTCTGCTGGGAGACATAGCCGGTGAGCGCGGTTGGCACAGCCACGAGGAAGGTGACAGCGCCCGTGATCCACACGCGGGTGCGCCCGCCGCGCCACGCCGCCATCCAATACTTGCCCCACAGGTGGACGACCATCACGAAGAAGAACAGCTCCACCGCCCACAGGTGAATGCTGTTGAAGAAATGCCCAACGCCTGTGTCATGCCACCACGCTGGGCCCTTCAGCGTGAGGATGCAACCGGAGGTAATGATCACAACCAGTGAAGCGATACTCGCGACACCGAACACGTAGATCCACGAGGCAACGTAGGTCGGCTGGGTGTCGGGCAGCAGCTTCTCGGGCGGCAGCGCGTCAACTGCGGCCTCACGTACCCGGCCGGTCCAGGACGGTGGAGTGCTCTGTGTGGCGCTCACGAGGACTCTCCGCGTCTACGCGCAGCACCCGGGAAGGGCAGCACGATCGCCAACACGAACACGAGGAGCATCAAGGCGATCACGATGATGTTCGCCACGGAGAGCTGGATGAAGTGCCATTCCACGACGTGCGCCGGATGATTGAGGTTGAAGACCGCTCCCAGCACGCCCACGGGACTCATGACCAACCTCCTCGGAGTGGTCCACGCACCATCGTCTCGAACACCGTATTAGCGACTCGGAGTTCAGGGTATCCGTATTTTTCACGGCGAACGTGTGAGAAAAATCTCATGTGACTGAGACGCTTCGCTCGGTCTCAATCGTCCGCCCGGCACCGTTTGCGCCTTGGAGGACGACCTTCAGAGCACCCGAGTTCGCGGCATCCGCAAAGGTGTCATATGCGGCCATCGTCTCGCCGAGCGCGAAGCGGTGCGTGGCGAACAGCGAGGGGTCCAGGCGACCGCTTGCGATCAGCCGCATCAGCTGCGGGATGCTGAACGTGTCGACCAGTCCAGTGGTGATCGTGACGTCGCGAATCCACAGCTTCTCCAGATGCAGGCTTGCGGGCTTGCCGTGAACACCGATGTTCGCCACGCGCCCACCGGGCCGGATCAGATCGGCCGCCAGCTCGAAGGTCTGCGGCACACCGACCGCCTCGAACGCGACATCGGCACCGAGACCATCGGTCAGCTCCATCACCTGGGCGACAGCGTCCTCGCTGCCGTTGTTGATCGCGGTGTCCGCGCCGAAGCGCCGCGCGCTCTCCAGTCGGCTGTCGGCGAGGTCGATCGCGACGATCCGCCCAGGCGTGTAGAGCCTCGCGGTGAGGATCGCCGCCAGGCCAATCGGGCCGGCGCCGACGATCGCCACGACATCCCCAGGGGAGACCATGCCGTTGAGCACCCCAACCTCGAAGGAGGTGGGCAGAATGTCGGCGAGGAATAGCACCTGCTCGTCTGTGAGCCGTGCGGGGATCTTGTAGACGGAGTTATCGGCGAACGGCACGCGCGCGTACTCGGCCTGCAGCCCGTTGATGAGGTGCCCGAAGATCCAGCCGCCGCCGCCCGCGCACAGGCCGTAGTGCCCTTCCTTGCAGAAGCGGCAGCGCCCGCAGGAGGTGATGCACGACATCAGCACGCGGTCGCCCGGGGCGACTGTGGTGACGCTGGCTCCCACCTCCTGGACGGTGCCCACCGCCTCGTGACCGAGCACGGTGCCGGGTGTGGTCTCGGGCACGTCGCCCTTGAGGATGTGCAGATCGGTGCCACAGATCGTGGAGGTGTCGATCCTTACGATCGCGTCTGTCGGGTCGATGATCGTGGGATCGTCGACTGTGTCCCAGCCTCGCTCGCCGGGGCCGTGATAAACGAGGGCCTTCATCTCAGGTTCCGCCTTTGGTCGGTTTGTGTGCGGGGGCGGGTAGATCGTGCGTGGGCGCTATCTCCACGCTGGTGTCGCAGTCGGCGCACCTCGTCCACCAGTCCACGGTTCTCCACGCGCAGTGCAGCCGACTGGCGGCGCGCGGCAGCCAACTCCTCGGCGAACGCCGGGAGGATCGCGCGAAGGTGCGCCAGCCGGTCAAGTAGGTGCTCGCGCTCGGTCGCCCCGGCAGCAGCGCGCGAATCGCTGCTCGCCGGGGCCTGCAGGGGGAATACGGCGGGCTGCGTGGTTGACACTTTCGGTCCTCTCGGCTCGCGTCTCATTGGGCAAGCATCGTCGCGCCGGCCGCTATGCCGATCATCCGAAGCTCCCACCCGGGAGGCTCAGTGCTCTCTACGGAGGATCACGCTGGCGATCACCGATGACCGAGCCGCCGCGCCCTCATATGGTGCTCGGATGCCTGTCAACGCTGAGCATCCGCGGCCACGGGTCGCGGTCTTCGCGCCTCACCCGCTGCTCACGGTGACACTCGAGCGAGAGGGTCCCGAGCGCGAGCAGGTGCATTTCCACGCGGGGGGCCAGGGAGTATGGGTTGCGCGGATGGTTGCCTGCCTGGGCGCCGAGCCGCTGCTCTGCGGTTTCCTGGGAGGCGAGAGCGGCGCGCTGTTGGAGGGGCTGCTGGCGCAACCTGGCGGTGAGCTGCGCCTGGTGAGGACAGCCTCGGCGAGTGGTTGCTATGTGACCGACCGTCGCTCAGGCGAGCGCCAGCTGCTCACATGCGCGCTCAGCGATCCTCCATCCCGGCACGAGCTGGACGAGCTTTTCTCGGTCGCCTGCGCGGAGGGGATCGCGTGCGGCTGGCTCATCGTGACCAACCCGATGCCCGCCGATGCGCTGCCACTTGAGCTCTACGGCGATCTGGTCGCGGACGCGCGAGCGAGCGGGTGCCGCACGCTCGTCGATCTCTCCTCACCCCGGCTGGACAGCGCGTTGCGCGGCGAACCGGACCTAGTGAAGCTCAACGACTGGGAGCTCGCCGAGTTCGTTCGCGGCCCCGTCTCCGAGCCCGCACAGCTACACGCTGCGGCGCAGGCACTCTGCCAGCAGGGAGCCAAGGCGGTGATCGTGACTCGCGGGGAGCTGCCCGCGCTCGTGCTCTCCGACGAACGGGCCTGGATGCTGAGGACGCCTCGCTTGCAACACGGCTACCGCGAGGGTTGTGGCGACGCGATGATGGGCGCGCTCGCAGCCTCATGGGCCTCGGGAGAGTCCTTCGAGCGCGCGATCATCCTCGGAGCGGCTGCGGGCGCAGCCAACTTCCTGCGCCACGGGCTCGGCAGCGCCTCCCGAGAGGTCATCGAGCGGCTCACCGAGAGCATCACCCTGGAACCGCTCACGATGACAGTGGCGTGACCGGCGCTCCTCGCAGAATCGCCCGGGGAGCCTCCTCGACCATCCATGCGATCTGAGCGGGCGAGCAGACAGTGGCCAGCCGCGCAAACCCTGCCGACAGTCGCACAGGGCGCCCGGCGTGGGTGGAGTGGGCGTCGCTGCCGAGCAGGTGAACCAGGCCCTTCCCCGCGAAGCCCAGCACGAGATCCCCGGGGTTTGAGTGGGCGACGAACTCGGCCGTCCACTGGATCAGACAGCCGCGTGCGACAAGCCGCTCCAGGCACCCCTCGAAGTCGGCGCCGGCATGACGCTCGGGATGCGCGATGACAGTTCTAAGCCCCCGTTCGGCTAGGCGCTCGACCTGCCTCTCAACCTCCTGGCCGAGCGGCCCAGGAGCAGGCTCCAGCAATACCCATCCACCAGCCCCGCCGAGCGCCACCAGCCGCAGCTCCTCGTCGGTAAGGCGGTCGGCCTCGGTCTCCGCGAGCTCCCCGCCCGGCAAGACGCGAACATTCACCCCTCGCTCAATCAGCTCCTGCCCGAGTGAACGCACGTGGGAAGCGATCTCCTCGATGCGAACGTTGTGGTCGTGGCGGATATGGGGTGTGGCGCACACCACCGCGATACCGTCCTCCTCAGCCTGGCGTGCCATCGCGACGCTGTCCTCGAGGTCGCGCGCACCGTCATCAAGCGCCGGCAGGATATGGC